>DASXIH010000733.1:0-4064 GCA_036498125.1 Thermoanaerobaculia bacterium | reverse complement strand
GACCAGGTAGCAGTGGAGTCGATGCGCGAAGAGCTCAACCGGCTCAAGATGCGCGGCTCCATTGTCATCGGCGAGGGCGAGCGCGACAAGGCCCCCATGCTTTATGTCGGCGAGCCGCTCGGCCGCGGCTGGACCGAAGGGGAGATCTACCCCGAGGTCGACATCGCCGTCGATCCGCTGGAAGGGACCAACCTCTGCGCCACCGGCTCTCCGGGATCGATCGCGGTGCTCGCGGCGTCGGAGAAGGGCGGCCTGCTCAATGCCCCCGACGTCTACATGGACAAAATCGTCGTCGGCCCGACCGCGGCGAACGCGGTCGACCTCACCGCCTCGGTGCGGGACAACCTCTCGAAGATCGCCCAGGCGTTCGAGCGCGACATCGATGAGCTGACCGTCATCGTGCTCGACCGCGAACGGCATCACGACCTCATCGCGCAGATCCGCGAGGCGGGCGCGCGCATCAAACTGATCAGCGACGGCGACCTCTCCGCCGGCATCTCCGCCGCCGTTCGCGGGACCGGCATCCACGTCGCCATGGGCACCGGCGGCGCGCCGGAAGGCGTGATCACCGCCGCCGCCATGCGCTGCCTCAACGGCCGCATGCAAGGCCGCCTCAAGCCGCTCGAGAAGTGGCAGGAAGACCGGCTCAGGCAGATGGGATTCGTCGACGGCGAGAAGGTCTACGACACGCAGGAGCTGGCGGCGGGCAACGACATCATCTTCTGCGCGACCGGCGTCACCGACGGCGACCTCCTCCGCGGCGTCCGCTTCTTCGGCGGCGGCATCCGTACCTCGTCCCTCTTCATGTCCCGCAAGACGAACACGATCCGTTTCGTCGACACGATCTTCCGGGAAGAGGGCTCGCAGCTGGCGGTCAGCTTTACTTGAGGTTACGAGGTTTCGGGGTCGCTGGGTTTCGAAACCTCGAAACTTCGTAACTCCGCGACCTACCCAAACAGGTCGCGAAATACCTTCGGGATCGGCGCCTCGAATTTGAGGCGCTCGCCGCTGGTCGGATGCGTGAAGCCGAGGAGCTTGGCGTGGAGGCCGAGGCGTCCGAGTGGGTTCACGTTGCTGCCGTAGAACTGGTCGCCGACGATCGGATGGCCTGCTTCGGAGAGATGCGCGCGGATCTGGTTCTTACGGCCGGTCTCCAGCATCACCTCGAGCATCGAGTACTTCGCGTTCTTCTCGATCGTGCGGTAGTGCGTGATCGCGTGCTTGGCGTCCCTGTGAGCCTTGACACTGACCATCCGCAAATCACGCCGCTCGAGCAGGTGCGAGCGAAATGAGCCGCGCCCCTGCGGCAGCGTCCCTTCGATGACCGCAATGTAGATCCGATCCGCACTGTGCGCCGCAAACTGCTCCTTCAGCGCCTCCCGCGCGTGGAAGGTCTTTGCGAACACCAACACGCCGGACGTCTCGCGATCGAGCCGGTGGACGACATGCACGCGATCCTCTCCGCGCGAGCCGAGGTAGTGATTCAGATACGCCTGCGCCGTCGTGTCCTTCTCGCGCGCCGTCGCGACCGTGAGCAGTCCGTTCACCTTCACGACCACGAGCACCTCGCGGTCTTCGTGCAGCAGCGTCAACGCCGGCGGCAACAGCCGCGCCGTCTTCTTGTCGCTGACGTCGACCACGTCAGCCGCACCGACCTTCCGCTTCGCGTCCTTCTCCACCTCCCCATTCACCCGCACCCGCCCGTGCTGCAGCATCTGCCGCAACGTCGTGCGCGAAGACTCTGGAAAGAGGTGGGCGAGTTTGTCGAGGAGGAGCATCAGCTGCCGACGATCTCGTTGAGGCCTTCCACGATCCGCTCCAGCTCCTCGGGAGCGATATGTCCGAGTTTCCGGCGAAGGCGCTCGGTTGAAAGAGTGCGAATCTGGCCGATCCGAGCCCACGACCGCTTCGGCAGTTTGGCCGTTGTGATCTCGAGTGTCAGCGGAAATCCGGCGCGCGGTTCCTGACTGGTCAGCGCCACAGCGATGACCGTTCGCGAACGTTCGTTGAAGACATCATGACTGAGGATGACCACCGGCCGCTCGCCTGCCTGTTCGTGACCAACTGTCGGATTCAACTCAGCCCAGTAAACGTCGCCTCTCAGTACGCGGGCCATTCATCTTCTCCCGCGTATCCTTCGTTTGCGAGCGCTTGTTCCTCATTCGGATCGAGCTTCGCGCACTCTCGCGCGAGACGAGAACGATGCAGGCGTGAGATCCGGTCATGGACCGCTTCCTCGATCGCTTTACTGCGATTCGGGAAGACGCCCTGCTGTACCAGCCGGTCGATTTCGGCCAGCGCCACTTCGTCGACCGTGATCGCGATCTTCGCGCGCCCCATAGGTGTGACAGTATGTCATACCGATGCCCTCGCGATAGACTTTCACCCCATGGACTACAAGATCATCGGCGACGTCATGCAGGCGCTGCAGCTCACGCTGCATCAGGGCGAAGAGATCTACGCCGAGGCGGGGGCGATGCTCTACATGAGCGCGGGCATCGACTTCCAGGCGAAGATGACGGGAGGCCTGATGAAGGGCCTCATGCGCAAGTTTCTGGCGGGCGAGTCGCTCTTCTGGAGCGTGTTCCGCTGCGACGCACCGCAGGCGCACATGGCGCTCGCGAACCCGATCGCGGGAAAGATCTTTCCGGTCGAGTTGCGGGGCAACACCGTCCTCGCCGAGCGCAACGCCTACCTCTGCGCCATCGGCAACATCGACCTCTCCATCGCCTTCACGCGCAAATTCGGCGCGGGACTGTTCGGCGGCGAAGGCTTCATCCTGCAGAAGATCACCGGCAACGGGCTCGTGTTCCTCCATGCGGGCGGCAACATGGTGGAGTTCGACCTGGCGCCCGGCGAGCACCTCCGCGTCGACACCGGCTGCATCGTCTCGATGGCGGACACCGTCACGTACGACATCCAGTTTGTCGGCGGATTCAGGAACGCGCTGTTCGGCGGCGAGGGACTCTTCTTCGCGACGCTCACCGGCCCGGGACAGGTCGTCCTCCAGACTCTCCCCTTCTCGCGGCTCGCGAACCGCATCGCGGCGGCGATTCCGCACCATTCGGAGGAGAGTAAAGGGCTCGCCGGCATCGGCGGCGACATCCTCGGCAGCATCATTTCGGGCGACTGATGATCTGTCCTGAGTGTGAGACCGAGTACCGCGAGGGGATCGCCCGCTGCTCCGACTGCGACGTCGCGCTCGTCAACGAGCTCGCGCCCAACGCCTACGATGAAGCGCTCTCGTTGCTTGCAGCCGGCATCGATCCACTCACCCTCGGCGAGCTGACCGACCGTCTGGAGAAAGCGGGCGTGCCGTACGTCGTGGAAGCTGGAACCGCCCTCGCCCTCCTCGACCACCCCGAGCAACGCCTCGCCGCCCCCGGCGACTGGAAAGCGAGAGTCTGGGTCGCCAGCGAGCTCGCCGAACGCGCCCAACGCATCTATCAAGATCTTGTGTAGAGGCCGGTCGAGCCATGAGCCGTATCGTCAAGCTGATCATCCTCATCGCGATCCTCTATGTCGCATGGAAATACGGCCTGCCGTGGCTGCAGCGGCAGGGGTCCGGCGGCTCATCGGCGCACGCAGCGGCGACGACCGGATGCCCCGCCGCCGCGGCACGAGCATCGGAGGCGTGGGGCAGCGGACTGCACAGCTTCGTCAATCCGCCATACGACCTGAACGCGTGGTCGTCGTTCCACGACGGCGTCGAGGCAAGATCTCCGCGGCCGAGAGCGAGTGCTCCTGCAGCGCCGATTCGTGTCAAAAAGCACGCGCCGCGATGGGCGACCTTCGCTCGCTGTTGTCCGATCTCGATTCCGCGATCCGCAACGGCTCGGCGCCGCCATCAGACGTCGTGCAACGGCAGGATGCGATCGACAAACAGATCGACGAAGCCGCGGAGCTCACGCGGAACGGGAAGTGATCCGCTCTCATCCTACGAGCGCTCGAACCACGAAAATCAGACACGCCCACAGGAAAATGGTCGCTACGAAAAAGCGGAGGTGGGCGCGAGGACTCCGCGGGTCGATGCGATACCACAACCAGTGAAACGTTCCTAACAG
>DASXIH010000732.1:0-5617 GCA_036498125.1 Thermoanaerobaculia bacterium | reverse complement strand
CATCTCGGTGATCCCGCCTTCGTTGATGGCGTACCGGACGCCTTCGAAGACGTCGGGGCGGTGGTCGAGGAGCCATTGTGTCCCGAGGACGCTGGCGCGCTCCTCGTCCGCGACCGCGAGGAAGACCAGATCGTGTTCAGGAACGCGGCCGCTTTTCGCGACGTCGCGGAACGCCTGCAATTCACAGATGGCGACGCCCTTCATGTCCGCGGAGCCGCGGCCGTAAACCATGTTGATCATCACTGAGCCGGAAAACGGCGGCCGGTCCCACTTGCCGACCGGCGGCACCACGTCGATGTGGTTGAGCAGCATCAGCGCGCCGCCCGGATGTTTCCCCTTGATGCGCGCGTAGAGGTTGGCCCTGCCCGGCGCTGACTCGATGATCTCCGCCTTCACGCCGGCTTCGGCGAGTTGCGCCGCAAGAAACCGAGCTCCCTCGATTTCGTTACCGGGGGGATTGACCGTGTTGATGCGGATGTAGCGTTCGAGCAGGAGGGTGGACGGGGTGATCGGCGACGACTTCGGGATGTACAGCATCGCATCGCGATCGCGGCGCGCCCGCTGGCTGTACACGAAAACGAGGGCGGCCGCGGCCGCGGCGAGGGCGATGACGATCGATGCGATGACCCACTCGCGCGCGCGCGACGCCATCAGTCCTCCGGTGGTACCGCGGGCTCGAGATGCGTTCCGACCGCATCGGCAACGACGTGCACCGGCTCTTCGTACGCGGCGAGAGGCACCGGCACTTCGTCCTCCCGGCGGCGCGGGCGAACGCCCGCGAAGACCAGCAGCAGCGCCGTCAGCAACGAAATCCCGCCGCCGATCTCGACCAGCGGATTCGAATAGCGCATCTCGATGCGGTGCTTCCCGGCGCTCACGTTGACGCCCTGGTAGGCGATGTTTGTGACGATCGGCGTCACGCGGAGGCCGTCGATCGTCACATGCCAGTACTTGTGCGGCGTGACGCTCATGACCAGGAAACCCTGGCCGAAACTCTCGACGTCGATCGTGGCGTCGTTCGCCGATTCCGTGACGCTTTTGACGACGCCGCGGCCGGGAACGAACGCCGGCCGGTTCATGAAGGCGACGCGGTCGGAGTAGTTCCCTCCGACCAACTTCTTCACCAGCTCGTTCCGGTCCTTCACCGGGACGATCTGATCGGCAAAGTAGTAGCGCGGGTAATGGGGAGCCGGCGTGAGCCGCCCTGGCAGCGACTTCGTCCAGTCGCCCTTGTTCCGTTCCTTCTCGCGGTCGAAGTTGGTGTACTCGACGCGGTACCACGCGTTCGACATCGCCATGAACGGCACCCACCAGTCGGCGCGTCCCGCCCGCTTGACGTCCCAGACGGAGTCGACGAGGTCGATCGTCGGCAGGAGGTCGGTCTTGTCGTAGTCACGCTCGAGCACCGTGCGGATGCGCGCCCCCGCAGGCGTCATCGGGAAGAGACCGTTCCGCACGACCCAGTAGACGCCGGACGACGTCGAGAAAAACTTCTTCGCGATGTCTTCCTGTCCGTACCAGTCGCTCTCGTGGAACACGCGATAGTCGAGCCGGTCTTTCGGGAACTGCGCCGCGAACGGCGGAGGATCGAAGAAGCTCCGCGGCTGGCGAGGGTTGATCTCCTCCGCGATCGGCAGAATGTCCGCGAGCATGTAGACGGCGAGCGCCGCGAGCCAGACGTTGCGCCGTTTGGTGCGTATCGTGGCGAGGAGCGCGATCGCACCCGCCGCGCGCGCCGCGGCGAGCGCCCAGTCGATCCGCGACGTCCGGATGATGAAGTTCGCGTTGGCGCCGGGCGTCAGAGACCAGATCTTCGTCATCGCCTTCGCGAAGGCCGGCGTGAAGCCGGCGGCGACGACGACGAGCGTCACGGCGAACACCGCCGCCACGAATCCGGTCGTTCCTTCGCGGACGTCCTCGTCGCCGTCGAGCACCCGCTGCAGCATCTGCGACGAGAACAAGATCAGCGCGAAGATCCCCATCATCGCGAACTTCTCGGGATAGCGGAGCGAGGTGAGGATGTGCCGGTCGTAGAGGAACTGCAGCAGCGGCGTATGTCCGCCGAGCGCCATGATGCAGGACACGACGACGACCATCAGCACGAAGCGGCCGCCGCGGGGCCGCGCGAATGCGGCGCCGATCGAGAGCGCCGTCACGAGCAGGCCGCAATAGATGCTGAAGAGAAACGGCGATCCCATTCCGGGATAGAGGCCGCCGCCCCAATACCACGTCACCTTGTTGATCGAGAGGTGGCCGAGGATGTTCTGGAAGAGGAGCTCCGCGAACTTCGCCCACGGCATGCTCCAGGCGCTGACGAGGTCGAAGCCGAACGGACGGGAGCGCGCTGAATCGTGGACGTGGTCGATCGCCGGAAGGATTTGTGCTGCGCCGACGAGGAAGCCGCAGATCGAGATCGCCGCGATCCACCCGACGCGTCCGATCGTCTTGGCCACCTTCCGCGGCGTGTACCAGGCGCGGTAGAGCGCGTACATGCCGAGGAGAAGGCCGGTCTGCATCACCGTCGTCGGCTCCGCGACGAGACACTGGATGCCGAGGAAGAGCGCCGCGAGCGCGAAGTCGCGCCGGTTCCGGCGCAGGAGGAATCGCCGCGTGAAGAGACACGTCAGCGGCAGCCACGCGGCGCAAAAGAGGATCGGCAGGAGGTTGATGTACGACATGTACAGTCCGCCGAGCCCCCACGCCGCGGCGCCGAATGCAGCGGCGATCTCGCCGAGGTCCATCGAGCGCAGGAGCGCGTACATGCCGAGGAGACCGATCCAGATGTGGATGAGGATGTGGAGGCGGTAGCCGAAGTCGTAGCCCGGCAGGAGGATCAGCCACGTGAGCGGGTAGAAGACCTCGTGCTCCGGGTTCGCGGCGATCGGCTGTCCGGCCGAGAAGTAGCGGTTCCAGAACGGAAACTCGCCGTGGAGGACGATCTCGCGGAGGATCTGTTTGGTCGGGTAGTAGTAGCGGGTGAGGTCGCGAAGATAGAAGTTGTTGACGCCGATCGCGACGTCCGCGAACGCGAGAATGCTGACGGCGATCAGTAGGGCGACGACGACGACATCAGTTCGCTTCAAGCGGGCGCATTGTAGTGGCAACGCGATCCCTGAAGATCGGATGCGACCAGATCCGCTTCTTGTGAAGCTTGTACGTGACCATCGTCTTCAGGATCGCGACGCCGTACCGGACCGAGCGCCAGAAACCGATCTGCGACGCTTCGTCGAAGTAGCGCGTCTGGATCGGGACCTCGCGGATCAGCATGTGTTTCGCGACGCCCTGCGCGATGATCTCCGTGTCGAACACGAAGTCGTCCGAGTTCGCCTCGAAGTTCACCGACTCGAGGTAGCGCCGCGTGTAGGCGCGGAACCCGGAGTGATACTCGGAGAGAAAGACGTAGAAGGTCGCGTTCTCGATCGCCGTGAGCGCCAGGTTCGCGAAGTACTTCCACTTCGGCATGCCGCCCTCGATCGGACGTCCGCCGAGCATGCGCGAGCCGAACACCGCGTCGCACTCGCCGCGCTGCAGCGGCTCGACCAAGTGCGGAATGATCGTCGGGTCGTATTGGTGGTCGGGGTGGACCATGACCATGATGTCGGCGCCCATCTCGTCCATCGCCGTGCGGTAGCAGGTCTTCTGGTTTCCGCCGTAGCCGCGGTTGATCTTGTGAACGACCGTGACGATCCCGAGCTCGCGCGAGAGGGCGACCGTGTTGTCCTTCGAGCAGTCGTCGACCAGCAGGATCTCGTCGACCCAGTCCTTCGGGATGTCGTCGTACGTCGCCTTCAGCGTCTTCTCGGCGTTGTAGGCAGGGAGTACGGCGACCACTTTCTTCTCGCGGTGCGCCATCAGAGGCCTTTCCTCAACTCGTCGCTGTGCGCGACCCCGGCGGCGTCGCACGCATCGGCAATCCGCCGGTACGCGTCGCTCCGCTTTCCTTCGCGCAACAGATTTAGTACGCCGCTCGCGATGATCCCGTCGAAGAAACGTTTACGGTCGGTGTCCGTCGGGAGAGTCGCCTTGGCGGAGTCGCGCAACGATCCGAGGAGGTCATTGATTTCCGAGTATTCGGGGCCGACCGTACGGTTGAGGTCTTCCTTGAGCGTCCGGGCGATCGCGGGCGACTTTCCGCCGGTCGAGACGGCGATCTGGATCCCGTCCTTTTCGACGATCGCCGGGACGATGAACTCGCAGAGACGCGGCACGTCGACGACGTTGACCGGGATCCGCAGCGCGCGCGCATCGGCCGCCACCCGCTCGTTTACGGTGGTGTCGTCCGTCGAGGCGATGACGATATGCGCGTCCTCGATGTCGTTTGTCTCGTAGCGTTTGCGCTGGATCGTGAGCTGCCCGTCGCCGGCCCACCGCTCGATCTCCGGCGTGAACTCCGGCGAGACAATCGTCAGCTTCGCGCCGTAGCGCATCATCGTCTCGGCTTTGCGCGCGCAGACCTCGCCGCCCCCGATGATCACGACGTTCCGATCTTCGACGTCGATGAAGATCGGGTAGTACGGGAACCGTTTCGCCATCAGTAGATCGGGAAGCGGTCGCAGAGCTGCTTCACTTCCGATTTCACCTGCGCCGTGACCCCGGCATCGCCCTTCGCGTCGAGGACGCGCGCGATCAGGTCGGCCATCGTCTTCATCTCCGGCTCGAGGAGGCCGCGCGTCGTGACGGCGGGCGTGCCGATGCGGAGTCCCGACGCGACCATCGGCTTCTGCGTATCGAACGGAATCGTGTTCTTGTTGACCGTGATGTTTGCCGCCTCGAGGTAGTTCTGCCCGTCCTTGCCGGTGATCCCCTTCGAGAAGACGTCGGTCATGAAGAGGTGGTTGTCCGTGCCGCCGCTGACGATGCGGAAACCGTTCTCGGCGACCGCCTGCGCCAGCGCCTTCGCGTTCCGGATGATCTGCGTCTGGTACTCCGTGAACTCCGGCGAGAGCGCTTCCTGGAACGCGACCGCCTTCGCCGCGATGATGTGGACGAGCGGTCCGCCTTGAACCCCCGGGAAGACGCTGCGGTCGAGGTCCTTCGCGTACTGCTCCTTGCAGAGCACGAGGCCGGCGCGCGGTCCGCGCAGCGTCTTGTGCGTCGTCGTGGTGACGAAGTCGGCGTACGGAACGGGCGACGGGTGATTGCCGGTGACGACGAGGCCCGCGATGTGTGCGATGTCGGCCATCATCAGCGCGCCGACGCTGTCGGCGATCTCGCGGATCCGCTTGAAGTCGATGATGCGCGAATACGCGCTCGCGCCGCAGATGATCATCCGCGGCTTCTCGGCCTCGGCGAGCTTCTGCATCTCGTCGTAGTCGATCAACTCGTCTTCTTTTCGGACGTGGTACGCGACCACTTTGAAGTCGCGGCCGGAGTACGACAGCGGGTGGCCGTGCGTCAGGTGGCCGCCGTGCGAAAGGTCCATCCCCATGATGGTGTCGCCCGGCTTGAGCATCGCGAAGTAGACCGACATGTTGGCCTGGGAGCCGGAGTGCGGCTGGACGTTCGCGTGCTCCGCGCCAAAGAGTTTTTTGGCGCGCTCGATGGCGATGGTCTCGACGATGTCGGTCGGTCCGCATCCCCCGTAGTACCGCTTTCCCGGATACCCCTCGGCATACTT
>DASXIH010000731.1:0-5268 GCA_036498125.1 Thermoanaerobaculia bacterium | reverse complement strand
CTCCCCAGCGACGTCGTCGCTCAGTACGGCCTCGTCGGCCTTCCCGCCGCTCTACGGCGCGAGCCTGACAGGCTGGATGTACATCGACCTCGACAACCACACGCTGACTCGCCCGTCGCAGAACTGGATCACCGTTCGGATGCGCGCCGAGGGGCGATACGGCGTGACGTATGACGCGATCGCGCTGAAGAATGGGTGCGCGCCGGGCTCCGTCGTCTCGTCCGTCCCGCAGATAGGGGCCGGTAAATGAGGCGCTACGCCGCTCTGCTGCTATGCCTCTCTGCTGCTTCCGTCTTTGCGCAGACCACATACACGACCGACAACAACGCCTCCTGCGACATCGGCTACTACCCCGCGGCCACCCTCCTGCTCTCGTACTTCGAGGTCGACATCAATGCGCCGACCACCACCGCGCTGAGCACGACCGTCACGATCGTCAACACCTCGAAGCAGCCGCAGATCGCGCGCGCGACGGTGTGGACCGACATGGGGTACCCGATCTTCTGGTTCCCGCTCTTTCTCACCGGCTACGACGCGCAGAGCATCTCGCTCTACGAAGTCCTGACGCGCGGCCGTCTTCCGTTTACGGCGCCGACCAGCATCCCGGGACGGGCGTCGGCGGCGAATTCGTCGAACCCGTACACGCTCCAGAACACGCTCTGCGACTCGATCACCGGGTCGATCGCGCCGCCGCTGCTGAAACGCATTCAGGCGGCGCTGACGACCGGCGTCACGGATACCGGCGCATGCCCGGTCGGAACGGCGCACAAGAACGCCATCGGCTACGTCACGATCGACGTCGTCAACAGCTGCTCCGACGCATCGCCGCTCGACGCGAAGTATTGGAACGACGTCCTGCTGTACGACAACGTCCTCACCGGCGAGTACATCCGGATCAATCCCGATCCGACCACAGGGAACTACGCCGGCGCGAACCCGCTGGTGCACATCCGTGCGATCCCGGAGAGCGGCCCGGCGGGCGCCACCACCGCCACGCCGTTCCCGTACACCTTCTACGACCGCTACGCGCACCGCAGCGACCGCCGCCAGCCGCTGCCGTCAGTCTTTTCGGCCCGGTACATCGAAGGCGGACCGACGTCGTTCCTCACGAACCTGACGATCTGGCGCGAGGGGATCGCGACCGCCTCGAAGGACCCGTGCGACTTCGCCGCGAACGGAAGACTCCCGCTGCCGCACGCGAACGTCGTCCGTTTCGACGAGCACGAGAACGCGACGGCGAACGCGAGCGACGTCTCGACTTCCGCGTCGCTCCTGCTGTCGAGCACCGCGCCGATCCTCCCGCCCGGATCCGCGGCGGGCGATCACGGCGGGTGGTTCTGGCTCTCGCTCGATAACGGTTCCATGAAGCGGCCGAGCCAGAGCTGGGTCATCGTGCAGATGTACGCCGAGGGGCGGTACGGCGTCGATTTCGACGCGACGTTCCTCGCGAATGGGTGTACGGTGTCGGCGCCGACTGCACCCTGATGCGCCGTAGGATCGCGTTCATTCTCTTCGTGGCGCTGGCCATACTCGCGTTCGACCCGAGTCTCTTCCGGTTCGTGCTCGCGAATCGCGCCGCGATGCACGCCGGCATGACGCGTTACCCCGACCGTGGATGGGAGGGATATCCCGCGTTTCTCGAGGAAGTCCGCGCGCACACGAAGGCGGGCGACTCGATCGCGCTCGTCGTTCCGTCGATGCATTGGGACAACGGCTACTCGTACGCGTATTACCGGGCGAGCTACTTCCTCGCCGGCCGCGAGGTCCTGCCGCTCGTCGACCGCGGCGACGTACCGCAGCGAGCGAACTTCACCCGGGCAAAGTACGTCGCGGCGTGGCGGCGGCGTGTACAGGGTCCGGTGCATCCGGTCTGGAGCGGCGAAGGCGGCACGCTCCTGGAGCGGTGATGGCGGCGATCGGTCTCTCGTTTCTCTACGCGACCGGGATCATCTACTTCGTCGAGCTCGCACTCGCGCTTCTCGGCGTGCGGTGGAACGTCTGGAACGTCACGGTTCCTGCGCTCGTGATTGCGGTTCTGCTGGTGGTCCTGACGAAGCCGCGTGTGCGTTGGCCGCGCCTGACTGTGGTCGATGCGCTGACCGCCCTCACGATCATCGCCTATGCCCTCTACGCCACCGTCGCCCGCGTCTGGGAGTGGGACTTCTGGGCGATCTGGGGACTCAAGGCGCGCGTCTTTCTCGAGGCGCACACGATCGACTGGAGCTTTCTCGGAAGCCGGTGGAACGACTTCGTCCATCCCGATTATCCGCTCCTTCTCCCCCTTAACTACGTCTACGCCGGCCTGGTGAGCGGCGGCTGGGATGACCGCTGGCTCGGCGTGATCACCGTCGCGTTCGCGGTGGCGTTCCTGCTGATCGTGCGCGATCTCGTGGCGCGGGAGACGACCCCGCTGATCGCGAGCACAATCACCTTCGCGGCGACCGCATTCGCGGTCTCGGGGTTCATCGGACTCGCCGAGGCTCCGCTGATCGCGTTCGCCGGCGCGGCGATCCTCTTTCTGCGACGCGCGACACAGGACACAGGCGCAATGACGCACGGGGCGCTCCTTGCCGGTCTCGCTGCCTGCACGAAGAACGAGGGGATGGCGCTCCTGGTCACGATCGTAGTGGCGCTCGCGCTGTCGAAGGTGCGGCTCGTCTGGCGTTTCTGGCCGGCGTTCGCGGTGGCGTTGCCCTGGGTCCTCGTTCGCACGATTCATCGCTTCCCGACCGACCTGGCGCAGGGGTCGTTCGCATCGCGCGTCCTCTCTCGCGTGGGATCCATCGGCTCGACGGGGGAGCTGCTGCTCCGCTATCTCCATTCACCGAGGCTCTGGACCGCGATTCTCGTCGCGCTCCTGGTCGTCCCGCACGCGTATCGCCTGCGCGAGCGTTTCGTGCTCCTGGTCTTCGTGTTTCAGATCGCGATCTACGTCGTCACCTACCTCGGCACGCCGTACACCGTCGAGTGGCAGGTAGCGACGTCGTGGCCGCGTCTCACCTCGCAGGTGGCAACGCCGCTGCTGGTCGCGGTGATGCTGATGCTTGCGCGCACCTTTGCGCCGGAAGATGATCTGCCGCATGCCGAAGCTCGATCCGAACCCTGACGAATTCCGCGCTGCCGGTCATCGCATGATCGACTGGGTCGCCGACTACCTCGGCGGCATCGACGACTACGACGTCCTCTCGCGCGTCCAGCCGGGCGACATCGCGAAGCAGTTCGCGGCGGCTCCCGACGAAAACGGACGTCCGTACGACGAGCTGCTCGCCGACTTTCAGTCGAAGATCGTTCCCGGCATCACGCACTGGAACCATCCGGCGTTCTTCGCCTACTTCTCGATCACCGGCTCGCAGGCCGGCATCCTCGCCGAGCTCCTGACCGCGGCGCTCAATGCGAACGGGATGTTGTGGCGCACGTCGCCGTCGCTGACCGAGCTGGAGACGGTCACGCTCGGCTGGCTCCGCGACACCCTCGGCCTCCCGTCGAATCTGTTCGGCATCATCAACGACACCGCGTCGATCAACTCGTTCCTGGCGCTCGCCGCCGCGCGCGAGGCGACCGGCCTCGACATCCGGCGCAAGGGGATGACCGGCCGCGGCCTCCCGCCGCTCCGCGTCTACTGCTCCGATCAGGCGCACTCCTCGATCGAGAAGGGCGCGCTCGCCCTCGGCGTCGGCGCGGACGGCGTCATCAAGATCGAGAGCGACGACGCGTTCCGCATGAAGCCGGAAGCGCTCGAAGCGGCGCTCGCACGCGACCGCGCCGCGGGCGCGTTACCGATGGCGATCGTGGCGACCGCGGGAACGACGTCGACGGCCTCCGTCGACCCGGTGCGCCGCATCGGCGAGATCGCCGCCCGCGAGGAGGTATGGTTTCACGTTGACGCCGCCTACGCCGGCTCGGCGACGATCTGTCCAGAGTATCGCTGGCTGTGGGACGGCGTCGAGTACGCCGACTCGATCATCACGAATCCGCACAAGTGGCTCTTCACGCCGATCGACTTCGGTGTCCTCTACACCCGCAAGCCGGACGTGCTGCGGGAGACGTTCTCGCTCGTCCCCGAGTACCTCAAGACGCCCGATACCGCCGAGATCAACTACATGGATTACGGCCTGCAGCTCGGCCGCCGTTTCCGTGCGCTGAAGCTCTGGATGGTGTTCGAGCACTACGGTATCGAGCGGCTGCGCAACGTCATCCGCGATCAGATCGGGTTCGCGGAGCGCCTCGCGGAAGAGCTCCAGAAAATCGACGGCGTTGAGCTGCTCGCACCGCAGAGTTTCAGCGTCGTCGTCTTCCGCAAAGGCTCCGACGAGGAGACCGCCGCGATCATGGAACGGATGAACGCCAGCGGGCAGCTCTTCGTCTCGCACACGAAGCTGAAGGGGAAGTACGGCATCCGCGTCGCGATCGGCAACGGCGCGACGGAGTGGCGTCACGTCGAGCGCGTACTATCGTTCGTGCGATGACCGAATTCCTGGACGACGCGCGCGAGTGGGCGCGCGGGCGGATGTGGATTCCGCGGGCGCTGCTGCTCGCGTATCTCGCGTACGCATTCGTCCGTTTCCTGCGGGAGCCCGACAGCGGCACGATCTTCAGCGGCGTCACGCTCGCGTTTCACGAGATGGGGCATCTCCTCTTCGCCTGGGCGCCGCACTTCGTCACGGCATTCATGGGAAGCGGGATGCAGGTGCTGATTCCGATCGTCGTCATGATCCTCTTTCGCCGCCAGGAGGATTACTTCGGCGTCGCGGTCGGCGGCTTCTGGCTTTCGTTCTCGCTCTTCGAGCTGGCGCGCTACGTCGGCGATGCCCGCGCCATGGAGCTTCCGCTCGTCGGTTTCTCCTCCGATCCGGAGCACGACTGGCACTACCTCCTCGGGGCGATGCACATGCTCCCGGCGGACCACTTCTTCGCGTTCCTGATCCGCCTCGCCGCGTTCGCGATCGGCGCCGCGTCGATCACCTTCGCCGTCTGGCTGCTCAAGCTGATGCTGTGACGACCGCGAGGACGGCGCTGCCGAACGCTTCGAGCTTTGCGTCGCCGACGCCGTAGACGTCGCGGAGCTCGCTGAGGGTCGCCGGTTTCGCGCGGGCGATCTCGCGCAGCGTGCGGTCGCTGAAGATGATGTACGGCGGGACGCCGCGTTCGTCGGCCTCGCTGCGGCGCCATTCCCGGAGCGTCTGGAACAGCGCGGCGTCGACCGGACCGTCAAGCGGGAGAGAAGGCGTTCGCGCCGCCCGCTTCTTCGTCGCCGCGATCGGCTGTCGG
>DASXIH010000730.1:0-5365 GCA_036498125.1 Thermoanaerobaculia bacterium | reverse complement strand
CGCGAACTAACGGTTCCCAATGGAGCGCAGACAGAAATGTCTGCGCTCCACGTTAACCAACGCCGCTCGGCCGGGTTGTACGCGGCATGAGAACGGCCCGAATCGTCTGTCTCCTGGCCATCGCCCTTTCCGCCCGCGCCGACGTCACGGCGACGCTCGATGACTACTTCACGCGCGCGGCGGCGCATGGTTTCTCCGGATCGGTCCTGATCGCACGGGGGAGCGACGTCATCCTGCGCAAGGGCTACGGCCTCGCCGACCGCCACGCACATGTCGCCGCGACGCCGGAGACGGCGTACAACATCGCCTCGCTCGACAAGCAGTTCATCGCCGCGGCGATCCTGAAGCTCGAAGAAAGCGGGAAGCTGCGGACGGACGACAGGCTCACGCGCTTCTTCGACTCCGTCCCGGCGGACAAGAAGGAGATCACGCTTCATCAGCTCCTCTCGCATACCTCCGGGCTCCGGAACGACTACTGGGACGAGCACGCGGAGCTCTCGCGCGAGGAGTTCGTGAAGTTCGTCCTCTCCGAGCCGCTCGACAGCCCGCCGGGAGCGGCGTGGAGCTACTCGAATTCGGCGTTCATCGTGCTGGAGCGGATCATCGAGATCGCCACCGGAACTTCGTACGAACAATACCTGCACGACGCGCTGTTCGCTCCCGCCGGGATGGCGTACAGCGGCTTCGCGATCCCGAAGTGGAAACCGCGGCAGGTGGCGCATTACGACTTCTGGACGGTCGACCCGAAGTCGCTGCAGGGCGACGTCGCGTTCGACGATCCGCTGCAGCGTCCGCCCGCGCGGCGCGTCCTTCTATCGACCGTCGACGATCTCTGGAAGTGGCACCAGCAGCTCCCCTCGCTGCTCAACGAGGCATCGATCACGAAGCTCTACACGCCGGTGAAGGACGACTACGCGTACGGCTGGAACGTCGTCCGGACGACCCGCGGCACACGAGCGGTCTTTCACGGCGGATCCGACACCAACACCGGGATGCTGGTCACCTATCGCGACTATCCCGACGACCGATTCTTCTTCGTCGTCGCGACGAACAGCATGCAGCCGGGGCTCGTCGCCGACTACCTCGCCGCCGACGTCGAAGCGATCGTTTTCGGAGGCGCGGTGACGTTCCCGCCCGTCGTGACCGCAAACCATGACTCGATCGCCGGAAAGTACGGTGCTTACGAGGTCGCGGCGGTGGACGGCGGACCGCTCGTTCTCCGAACGCAGGATGCCGCGGCGATGATCGCGCTCCGCCTCCCCGCGGCTCCGCCTGTTCAGGACGACGCCGCGAATGACGTCGTGCGCGCCGCGTTCGATGGCGACTTCGCGGCGGTGCAACGGGCGACGCACGGGAGCAACGCGTTCCTCCAAACCATCCGCGAGGGCGTCGACGGGTGGCAGAAGGCATATGGCAAGGTCACGAACATCCGGACGATCGGGCAGCGGACGTTCGTCTTCCAGGCGGAGCCGGAGATCCACTCATACGTGCGGGTCGACTTCGAGCGCGGCAGCGAAGTGCTCCGCGTGCTCCACACCGGATCGGGCGGTCTGCGCATCGACCGTCTGAAGATGCCGCCATTCCTCGAGATGGTGCTCGCTCCCTACGGGCCTGGAAAGTGGACGACGTGGGACTTCAAGCTCGGCACCGGCGCGATCATCCGGCGTGACGGAGATCGCCTGGCCATTCAAGGACAATGACGACATGCATCAATATCAAGTCGACAACCTGATCGCCATCGGCGCCTCGTTCGTGATCGTGCTGACGATCACGCTGCTCGTCCTTCGCTCGTGGCGCCGCGCCTTCGAAGCGCAACATGAACTCCGGCGGCAGATCATCGACAAGATGACGCCGGAGGAGATCGCGCGCATCGTGACGAGCGCCGACGGAGCGCACGCGGTTGAGGCGCTCATCGGCGGCGAGTCGGGCACCGCAGGCGCCACCGGCCGCGGGGTGATGCTGCTGCTTATCGGAGCGGGCCTCGGCGTCGCCGCCGGGATGTCGCACCTTCCGCTGGTCGGCGTCGCCGGGATGATCGCCTTCGCCGCGGGCCTGGGACAGCTCGTGATCGCCGTCCTCATGAAACGCGAACGGCAGGCGTGAACGAGCGGGAGCTCGAGGAGCTCTACTGCGCGACGGCGCCGCGGCTGCGGCGTTACCTGGCCCGCCTGGTCGACGACCCCGAGGACGTCACCCAGGAGACGTTCTTTCGATACCTGCGCGCCGGCTACACGGTCACGGGCGAGGAGCGCGTCAAGATCCTCTTCACGATCGCGACGAATCTCGCGCGCAATGCGTGGAATGCAGGGCGGGCTTCAGCCCGCCAGGGAGGGGCTGAAGCCCGTCCTACGTTTCGCCCCGATCCGATCGACCGGCTCGACCTCATCGCGGCGCTTCGCGCGCTTTCGCCGCGCGAGCGCGCGCTCATCTGGCTCGCGTGCGCCGAGGGGTACGCGCATCGCGACGTGGCGCGGATGATGGGGATGGCGCAGGCCAGCGTCCGCGTGCTCCTCTTTCGCGCCCGAAGAAAACTCGCACGACTCATGGAGAGAGAACGATGATCGATCTCGAGAAAGCATTCGCCGAACTGCCGCCGCCGGCGCCCGATGCGGGTGACGCGGAAGCCGCACGCCGCATCTGGCTTCGCGCCCGCGTCGCACCGATTGCCAAGGAGCGCCTCCGATTTGCGAGCTTCGCGCTGCTCCTGGGGGCGCTCGACGCGATCGCGATGCTGCTCATTGCGACGGCTGTGAGCGCCTGACGCTTTCAGCGAAAGCGGGCGCCCGTCGTACTGCGTACATCACGACAGTCATAGGAGAAACCACATGAGGAAGTTTGCAACCGCAATCGCAGTCACGCTCCTCGGCGCATCGCTCGCTCTCGCGGCGCCGCAGGAAGCGACCAACGGCGGCGGCCATAACGGCCGTCAGATGATGAGCTTCACCGAGCGTTTCGGCGCGACGCTAAACCTTACCGACGCGCAGAAGACGTCGATCGACGCCATCCAGAAGGCGACCCGCGAGAAGCATGCGACGTTCTTCACCGAACAGCGCGCGACCATGAAGGAGTACTGGGACGCGAAGCAGGCCAACGACACCGTGAAGCTCGATGCGCTGAAGCCGACGATGGACAAGCAGCGCGCCCACATGAAGGAGATCCGCGCCGACGAGGACGCTCTGATCGCGAAAGTGCTCACGCGCGAGCAGAACGCGCAGTGGGAGAAGATGAAAGCCGAGCGCGCCGCCCAGCAGGGACAGCACCAATAGCGAAAAGGGCGCAGACAGGAATGTCTGCGCTCCACAGCGCCGGAACGTGGAGCGCAGACATTCTTGTCTGCGCTCTTTCATTCAGCGCCGATGCGCTTCTCCAGCGCTTCGCGACGGGACCGGCTGACGCTCAGCACGGTCCCGTCTTTCAGCCGCACCGAGTAGTCGCCGCCGGGGGCGCGGAGCATTGCGTCGATCCGGGCGACACGGACGATCGCGGAACGATGGACGCGGAAGAACACCGCGGGATCGAGCTGCTCCTCCAGGATCTGCATCCGCTCGCGGACGGCGAATGTCTTTCCGTCGGCGTGCAGCTCCGCATACGGGCCGCTCGCGGTGACGTAGTCGATGGCGGCAACCGGGACGACGCGCACCTGCCCGCGGCTCTCGACGGTGATGCGGTCGAGATACTCCCGGCCGTGCTCCGGCTCCCGCTCCTCCTCACCCAGCAGGTCGCGAAGACGATGTGCAATGCGATCGACTTCGCGCAGTTCCAACTCCTTGCGTGCGCGCCGGAACGCCTGCGAGAAGCGCTCGTCGTCAAAAGGCTTGAGGAGATAGTCGACCGCGGCGCGGTCGAACGCCTTCAGCGCGTACTGGTCGAACGCAGTCGTGAAGATCGTCAGCGGCATCTCGTCCGCGCCGACCGTGTCGACGACGTCGAGTCCGTCCATGCCGGGCATCTGCACGTCGAGGAAGACGAGATCGGGATGAAGGGCGCGAATCCGTTCGACCGCTTCAAGGCCGTTGGACGCCTCGCCCACCACGTCGACGCCGTCCTCATGCGCCAGCTGGTCGGCGATGCGCTGCCGCGCCAGCGGCTCGTCGTCGACGATCACGACGCGCGTTCTCTCTTTCATCGATGCAGCGGAACGACGATCTCGGCGACCGCACCGCCCCCCTCCGCATTATTCAGCATCACTGAGCCGCGATCGCCGTAGAGCTGTTCCAGACGCGCGCGCGTATTGCCGAGGCCGACGCCCTCGCGATGGCTGACGACGCCGAGGCCGTTGTCGCGCACCGTGACGGCCAGCGAGTCGCCGTCGCGCCGCGCTTCGATCCGCACGACTCCCTCCCCCAACGCCCGGCTCGCTCCGTGCTCCAGCGCGTTCTCTACGATCGGCTGGAGGATCAGATTGGGTACGCAAACGTCGAGCACCGACGGGTCGATCTGGCGCTCGACTCGCAGCCGCCCCTGGAATCGCACCTCCATGATCGCAACGTAGCGATCGAGCAGCTCGAGCTCCTGACGAAGCGGAACCTCATCCGCAGCGTTGCTGTCGATCGTCGTCCGGAGCAGCTCGCTGAGCCGCGCGATCATCTTCCGCACGCCCGCGGGATCGCGATCGACCAGCGCGGAGACGGCGTTCAGCGTGTTGAAGAGGAAGTGCGGGTTCACCTGCATCCGCAACGCGTTCAGCCTCGCCTCGGCGAGCTGAGCCTGCAACTGCGTCGCATGCGCCTGCCGCTCCTGATCGCGCAGGAAGTACTCCCGCGCGTATCCGGCAGCCAGGATCGCGAAATAGAAGAGAAGCTGTGGGACGAAGCGGAACCGCGCGACATCGCTGAGCCCGTGAGGGCCGCGGTAACGAGCCGGCGCCATCAGCAGCTCACGCGCGTAGCCGACCATGAGGAAGACCGCGATCGAGACGACGAACGCGATCGCGATCAGCAGCGCCACGCGCCGCAGCGAGAAGCGGTTCGACAGCCGGAAGATGAGAGGCGTCAGCGCCGCCCACGTCCACGACTCGATGAACGCGACGCTGATCGGCCCGCTCGGATCGATCGGACGGAATCCCGGCCCGCGCGGATCGACGATCCAGTTGACGGAGGACATCACCGCGAGGAGCGTCCAGAACGCGAAGATGATCGCGATCTCGCGACGCGTCAGTGGCCGGTACACGACGCCTTTCATACCACGAGCGTGCCGTTCATGACATCCGCGTGCAAGTCGTTGATTTCAAGAAACTTCGGCCCCTCCTCAGTCGTTACCCATAGCATGAACGGAGGGACCATGAACCGGAAAAAATCAATCATCACTATTGCCATCATCGCGGTCCTCGCGATCGCCGGCATGCTGGTGCATAAGGTCGCCTTTG
>DASXIH010000729.1:0-1740 GCA_036498125.1 Thermoanaerobaculia bacterium | reverse complement strand
TCGTCGGGGATGATGATGGGGTTCACCGTGCAGTGAGCCGCGAGGCTCCGATCCCACCGAGGAGATAATGATGCGAAAAGCTCTGGTCGCCGGCGCGATGTTGATCCTGAGCACGCGCACGCCGGCGCAAGCTGTGAACTCGCTGTCGAAGACCACGCGTGACTTCGTATCGGTGAGCGAGCCGGTCGTCGCGCTCACCCACGCCACACTGATCGACGGCACCGGCTCGGCGGCGAAGTCGAGCCAGACGATCGTGATTCGCGACGGGAAGATCGCGGCGGTGGGGCCGACGTCGAGCGTGAGCGTACCGGCCGGGGCGCGCACGATCGACCTCGCCGGTCAGACGGTGATCCCGGGCATCGTCGGCATGCACGACCATCTCTTCTATACCGCGGCTGGCGGCCGCGAAGTATCGTTAGGCTTCTCGGGTCCGCGGCTCTACCTCGCATCGGGCGTCACGACGATCCGGACCACCGGCTCCGTGTCGCCGTACGCCGACATCGACACGAAGCACGCCGTCGACATTGGCCGGATTCCCGGTCCGCACATCGTGCTCACCGCGCCGTACATCACCGGCGAGGGCGCGAACGGATCCGGCGGCATGGCGGTGATCTCGTCGCCCGAGGCCGCGCGACGGTTCGTCGATTATTGGTCGCAGGAAGGCGCGACCTGGATCAAGGCGTATACCGATATTCGTCGCGCCGATCTCAAAGCGGCGATCGACGAGGCCCACAAGCGCGGAATGAAGGTGACCGGTCATCTCTGCTCCGTCTCCTTCCAGGAGGCCGTGGACCTCGGCATCGACAACCTGGAGCACGGCTTCCTCACGAACACCGATTTCGATCCGGAGAAGAAGCCCGACTTCTGCCCGGCGAACAGCCTCGTTAGGGTCGGCGGAGCCAACGCGACCGGCGACGCGGGCCGTGCGACGATCAGGAAGATGGTCGACAAGAAGGTGCCGATGACGTCGACGCTCGCGGTGTTCGAGATGTTCTTCCCGAACCGCCCGACCAAGGATGAGCGGATGCTCGATGCGATGGCGCCCGAGGTGAGACAGGCGTACATGACCACTCGCACCACCATCGACAGCTCGAGCAAATGGCCGTTCACGGCCGAGATGTTCAGGAGCGCGATGGCCTTCGAGAAGGCGTTCGTCGATGCCGGCGGCCTTCTCGGGGCCGGCGTCGATCCGACGGGCTTCGGCGGCGCACTCCCCGGATACGGTGACCAGCGCAACTACGAGTTGTTCATCGAGGCGGGCTTCACGCCGGCGCAGGCCGTCCAGATCATGACCGGAAATGGCGCGAAGGTCCTCGGTTCGTATGACCGCTTCGGATCGATCGAACGCGGCAAGAGCGCGGACCTCGTCGTGCTGAACGGTGATCTCGTCGCGGATCCGTCCACCATTCGGAAAGTGACGACGGTCTTTCGGGATGGCGTCGGCTATGACTCACCGAAGTTGATCGCCTCGGTGAAGGGAAGAGTCGGCATCGATTGAGGGGGAGGTGTGTTCAGTCGAACAGCGCTCCCAGGTCGAGCACCAATGGTTCGGCAGGAACCGCGCGCCACACGAGCGACTCCCGGACGATCACGTCCTGCTCTCCGCGGCGAATGACGCGCACCTCGCGCTGCTCGCCATCGATCACCCAGTATTCGCCAGCGCCGGCATCGAGATAGTACTCGCGCTTGTTGACGAGATCGCGCCGTCGCGTCGTGGGCGACAACGCTTCGACCACGAGC
>DASXIH010000728.1:0-17978 GCA_036498125.1 Thermoanaerobaculia bacterium | reverse complement strand
CGCCGAGGGAGCCGACACCGAACCAGTTGCGGACGATGTCGTCGAGCGCGGTCGTGCCGCCCGGCGTGACGGTGATCGACGTCGTCTTCACGGCCGTCGTGTCGCCGCTGCCGGGGTTGAACGTCAGGAGGTAGTTTTGCGCGGCTGACGAGACGTTCGCCACGCGGATGTCGCTGCGCCAGCTCGACGTGCTCGTGCCGGCGATGTGGCCGACCGAGGGGATGATCAGCGCGCTCGACGCCGGCGCCGTGAGCGAGGTGGGCGTCACCGGAGTCACGAGGCTGATCGAGAGCGGAATCGCGGTCGCCGTCGTCGACTGCGTCTGCGCTCTGCCGCTGACGACGGCGTTTCCGTAGACGACGATCAGCGTGCCGGTCCAGGTACCGTTCGTGAGGGAGCTCGGATCGGCCTGGATCGTGACGAGCACGCCGCTCGGCGGTACGAGCCCGGAGCTCGGAAGGACGGAGAGCCACGGCTTGTCGACCGTGGCGATGAACGAGGTCGTGCCGCCCGGCAGGCCGGGGATCAGGACCTGGAACGTGACCGGCGTGGTGCTGCCGTTCGGCACGTTGATGTTGATGTTCGGATCGCTCGGGTTCGGGAGCGGGATGACGACGACGCTGACCGGCTTCGAGTAGCCGCCCGGCTGCGCGCAGGCGGACATGGCGCGCACGCGATAGAAGAACGGCGTCGCGGTCAGCGCGTTCTTCGTGAACTGTTTCGACGTGCCGTTCACCGTGAACGAGGTCACGCTCGTGAACGCGCTGTCGCCCGATTCCTCGACGTCATACCCCACCGCCTCGGCCACGCTCGTCCACTGGACCGTGTACGTCTGGCCGGTGGTCGACTCGCCGACGATGCTCGGCGTCGGCGCGCCGAGGGTGTTGCAGACGGTGAACGCCTGCGCGTTCGAGTTCGAAGGCAGGCAGCCGATCGGACCGACTGCTGTGACGCTCCACGAGTACGTGCCGTTGGCGAGGTTGACCGTCGTCGATGTGTTGTTCGTCGTCACGCTCTGCGGCGGATTGCCGCCGCCGGTGATGTTGAGCACGTAGCTCGTCGCACCGGCCACCGTGCCCCAGCTGAACGCGACCGGGGAAGTGACGGTGGCATTTGCTGCCGGCGCGATGAGCTGCGCCGTGCCGCCGGGGCAGTTGACGTGCGGCGTCACGATGACCGTGGCGCTGCTGGCGTTGTTCGTCGCCACCGGATCGGTCGTGCTGCTGCTGACGTGCGCGGTGTTGATCACCGTGCCGTGCGTCTGCGACGGGATGGCGTACGTCGCGTCGACGGTGACGGTCGCGCCGGGCGCCATCGAGGCGATGGTGCAGGGGAAGCCGGCACACGGCGACGACGTCGAATCGAAGACGAGGCCGGACGGTGTCGAGTCGGTGATGACGACGTTCGTGGCGCTGCTGGGGCCGAGGTTCGTCACGGCGATGTGGAACGTGATGAAGCTCGCGGAGCTCGCCTGCGCCGGTCCGGTCTTCGTGATGCGCAGGTCGGCGTTCGGCGTCGGCGCGACGACCGTGGTGTTCGCGGTCGACGAGTTGTTCGCCGTGTTGCCGTCGAACGTCGAGCTGCTGACGCCGGCCGTATTCGTGATCGAGGCGCCGCTGTAGTTCGACGGCACGTTGTAGGTCGAGGTGATCGTCACCGACTGGCCGGAGTTGAGCGTGCCGAGGGCGCAGGGGAACGTGCCGGTGCAGGCGCCGCTGTTCGAGACGAACGTGAGGCCGGCCGGCGTGTTGTCGGTGACGAAGACGTTGCTCGCCGCCAGCGGGCCGTTATTGGTGACGGTGGTCGTGTAGACGATGTTCTGGCCGGTGGTGGTCGACGCGGGGCCGCTCTTCACGACCGAGACGTCGGCTTGCGGCGCGAGCGACGTCGTGGCGGACGCCGTGTTGTTGCCGCTGTTCGGATCGGTGGCGCCGGAGCTGACGGTCGCCGTGTTCGTGGTGAACGTGCCGGCGAAGTTCGCCGGGATGGAGAACGTGGCGTTGATCGTGGCGATCTGCCCCGCCGTCATCGTGCCGAGGCTGCAGGGGAATGCGCTCGTGCACGCGCCGGTGTTGGAGACGAAGGTCAGGCCTGCGGGCGTCGGATCGCTGACGACCACGCTCCCGGCCGATGACGGGCCGCTGTTCACGACGGTGATCGTGTAGGTGACGTTCGAACCGGGGCTGGCGGAAGTCGGGCCGGTCTTCGAGATCGAGACGTCCGCCGGCTGCGCGACGGTGGTGTTCGCCGTCGAGCTGTTGTCGCCCGTGTTCGGATCATTTTCCGTCGCGGAGATCGACGCCGTGTTGCTGATGCTCACGCCGGTGTAGCCGGCGGGGACGGTGTAGGTCGAGGTGATCGAGCCCGACTGCCCCGACGTCAGCGTTCCGATGTTGCAGGGGAACGGCGTCGTGCAGGCGCCGCTGTTCGAGAGGAACGCGAGGCCGACCGGCGTCGGATCGGTGATGACGACGTTCGTCGCGGGCGACGGGCCGGCGTTCGTGAAGTTGATGGTGTAGACGATGTTCGAGCCGGCGTTCGCGTTCGTGGGACCGCTCTTCGTGATCGAGAGGTCCGCCTGCGCACCGACGTTGGTGGTCTTCGAATCGGTGTTGTTGGCGCCGTTCGGATCAGGCTCGGTCGCCGACACGCTGGCCGTGTTCGTGACGTTTCCGGCGAATGACGGCGAGGTGCTGTAGGTGGAGGTGATTGTCGCCATCTGTCCGTTCGCGAGCGTGCCGACGTTGCATGGGTAAGCGCTCGTGCAGGCGCCGCTGTTCGAGAGGAACGTCAGGTTCGTGGGCGGCGGATCGCTGACGACGACGTTCGTCGCGCTCGACGGACCGTTGTTCGTGACGGTGACGGTGTAGACGACGTTCTGGCCCGCGGTGACGCCGCTGGGGCCGGTCTTCGCCAGAGCGAGATCGGCCTGTGCGACGACGTTGACGAGTCCCCCGAACCCGTTGTTGCCATTGGACGGATCCGGCGTCGTCGGCGTGACGCTACCTGAGTAGTTCGCGAGGCCGCCGTCCGGCGGCGCGGTCATCGAGATCGTCAGCGTCGGCAGGGAGCTGCTCGCCGGAAGGGGCGTGGTTGTCGTGCAGGTGATCGACAGGCCCGAAGACGCGCCGCAGGACCAGCCGGTCCCGTTGCCGCTGATGCCGGTCGCTCCGGTCGGCGCGTTGAACGTGGAGCTGATCGTGCCGGTCGAGGCATCGGGGCCGCTGTTGCTGATGTTGATGTCGATGCTGAGCGGCGCCCCGGCATTCACGCTGAGGGGTCCGCTGAGCGAGATCCCGACGTTCGCCGAGGAGGGCGAGACGACGGCGTTGAGATCGAGCTCGGTCGGCGTGTAGGTCGCGGTGAACGAGCCGTGCGTGCCGGCGAAGGTCGGGAGGTTCTTGGTGGCGAAATCGCCGCTGCGCGAGGCGAAGGTCAGCACCGGGTAGACGTCGCCGTTCGCCGGCGTGAAGGAGTTGACGAGCGACTCGTTCAACGTGCCGTCGAGCGTGGCCGTGCCGCTGACGGCGAGCTGGTCGTAGCTCGACGTACCGCCGATCTTCATCGTCAGCGCGCCGGCGGAGCCCTGTGTGTAGTTCCCGGTGAGGTTGATCGTGCCGATCGTGGAGCTCGTCGCCGGTGCGACCGTGGCGTCGTTCTGGAGATCGCCGGTGAGCGTGCCGGTCCCGTCGAGCTTGCCGCCGCTCAGCTGCATCGTCGTATCGACGGTGATTCCCCCCGGTCCGAGCGTCGTCTCACCGGCGGTCTGGGTGTAGGTCGCAAAATCGATCACGCCGCTCAGCGCGAGCACGGTCCCGGCGTTGGTGAAGTCGGGCGCGATGTTCGTCGTGCCGCTTCCCGCCGATTTCTCGAAGGTCGCGCCGCTGTTGTTGTCAATGAAGCTCGACCCGAGCACGGAGGACTTGCTTCCGCGGCGCGGCGAGCTGCCGACGATGACGATTCCCTGGGTGATCGGCTGGTCCGTCCGGATGTCGAACGTGCCGTTGTTCGCGATGTACCCGGCCGTGAGGCTGAGATTCTGCCCGCCCGCGACCGGGCAGGTGTAGTTGACCGTGCCGTCGTTCGTCAGTTGCGCGCCGTTGAGCAGCGTGTTGCCGTTCGCACAGTCGATCGTGAGCGTCGCGCCCGAGGCGACGTCGAAGACGTCGGTGCCGCTGATCGAGCCGCCCGACCACGTTCCGGTGCCGCTCATCGTGAATTGGTTCTGCAGGTTCAGCACGCCGGTGGTCAGCGTGAAGTCTTTCGTCGTCGCGGTGGTGCCCACCTGAACGTTGCCGCCGGTGATCGAGGTGAGCCCGGTGACTGAATACGTTCCATCGAGCGCGGTGGAACCGGCCGGGAACGAGAAGGTGCCGTCGCCGGCGACGAAGCCGTTCAGAGTCGTCGACGAGGCGGAGAACGCCATCGTCGCGCCCGAGTTGGCGAAGAAAGCGCCGCTGTGCGTCCCGTCGCCCGCGAAGTCGAGCGTGCCGCTCGCCGCGAGGACGGTGGCCGTATTCATCGAAGTCGGGTAGATCGTCGACGTCCCGGTGCCGCCGGACTTCACCAGGAAGCCGTTCGGCGCGATCGTGAACGTCCCGCCGGCGCCGCCGTCTTCGATCGAGCCGTCCGCCTGGATGTCGAAGGTCCCGTATACGGCGAAGCTGGCGTCGTTCGTCAGGTAGAGCGAGTTCGCCGTCGCCGTGTAGCTGATGTAGCCGTAGTCGTTGAACGACCGGCCGTCGAGAATCAGATCGGACACCGAAGCGTCGAACGTTCCGCTGCCGCCGCCATTGATCTGCGTGCCGCCGGTGCCGGTGATCGTGCCGCCGCTCCACAGCATCGTGTTCGTGTTGAGGAATCCGGCGCCGGTGAGCGTCCCGGCGGTCATCGTGAAGCCGCCCGGCGAGGTGACGCCGCCGATCGAGAGCGTGCCGCCGCTCACCTGCAACGTGCCGGCGCCCGACACGGTGCCGTTCGCGGTCATGGTGTAACTGCCGGACGGGAAGTCGAGGATCGCGCCGCCGGCCATGGTGAACGCCGCGTCGCCCGTGCCGCCGCCTGAGAGGTGCAGCGTGCCGGAGTTGACGGTGAATGTGGCGCCGCTCTTGTTGTTGAAGATCGAGCTGATCGCCGAATCGGAGCCGCTCTGGGTGAGGGAGCCGTTGTTGTTGATCGTGTTGGTGCCGTCGACGGTGGCGCCGCCGAGGGTGACATGTCCGCTGCTCTGGATCGTGAAGAGATTGTTGACGTGCCACGTTCCATTGACGTTCAGCGTCCCGCCGTTGGTCACGGTCGAGGAGCCGTTCTGCGTCAGAGTGCCGCCCGGCTGTACGTCGGCATACCCGCCGTTGACGCTCAGGCTCGCTCCGTTCGCGACCGTCAAGTTGCCGCCGTTCGCGATCGTGAACGTTCCACCCGGCTCGACGATGATGGTCGTGGCGGCGCCGATGGACCCGCTGCCTGCGAGCGTGAGGCTGCCGCCGCTCTGGATATCGATCGTGCAGCCGGAGCAAGCGAGGTTGAGGCCGTTGATCGGATTCGGGATGGCGCTGTTGATGATGAGGACCGTCGATGTGCCGTTCGTGTCCGCTGCCGAGTCGCCGGTCGCGCAACCGGGAAAGCCGCCGGCGGGCGACCACACCGCGCCGGATGTATCGGTCCAGTTCCCGATTGGCGGCGGCGCGCTCGACGTGACGGTGTAACTCGTCCCGGGACTGCAGACCGCCCAGACGGCTGTCGAAATGCCCGCTACCGCAAGAAACGCGAACGTGATGACAAATGGGATGGCAAACCTGCGGCTACGAGCGATCGTGGTCGGCATGTGGTCCTCTCTCAGGGGCTACTTCACGAAAATGCGGACGGATTGGATTTGACCCAAAGTGTCGGTGGCGGTGATGGTATGACTTCCCGGGGCCAGTGGCCACTCCAGGAAAGCATCGCGTTCGGCAACACCGAGCTTGCGTTCGTCCACGCGCCAGGTGATGCGGCTGTCGCTGACGGCTCGTAATCGGAGCGTCTGGTAGGGCATGCGGAGGGTCGGATCGATGAGGTAGGTGGCGCCGTCGGGCGGGTTGGTGACTCTCAAGTTGGCGGTTGCCAGTTGCCGGTTGCCGGATGGTTTCGGCGTGTCGGTCGTCGTTTTCGCCCAGGCGCGATATTCGGCGGGCCACGCGACGCCGTCCGAGTGGTGCCAGGAGCAGAACTTCACGGGCGCGTCTGTCGCGACCCATTCCTCGGCGACGTTCGGGCATTCGGTCGATGGGCGCAGACCCGAGAGCGCGCAGACAGGGGCGCGCTCGACGTTCGGCGGCGGATCGATGATCGTTTCGCGCGGCGTGGCGGCGGCCATCATGACGTCGTGGAAGATCGGGGCGGCGCCGGTGATGCCGCTGGAGTGATGCAACTCCGTCCGGTCGAAGTTGCCGACCCAGACGCCGACCGTGACGTCGCGCGTGTAGCCGATCGTCCAGTTGTCGCGGTACGCCTGCGAGGTGCCGGTCTTGACCGCGACCGGGAACGGGAAGTCGAGGCTCCCGCCGCGGCCGAAGATGAACTCGCGGGCGGCGGAGTCCGAGAGGATGTCGGTGATCCAGAAGGCGGTGCGTTGGGAGAGGAGGCGCCGTGGCGAGGGCGCCGCGGCCCCATTGAGCACGGCGCGCGGGGCGATGTACGTGCCGCCTCTTGCGAAGACGGAGTACGCGGCGACGAGTTGCTCGAGCCGCACCTCGGCGTCGCCGAGGGTGACGCCGAGGCCGTAGTAGTCGGCGGACTTGTCGAGATCGGAGAAGCCGGCGTTCCGCAGGAGGCGCAGGAGCGACGGCGGGCCGACCTTCGCGAGCAACGCAACGGCGGGGACGTTCTCGGATCCCGCGAGTGCGGCGCGGGCGCGGAGCGGGCCGCGGTACGCGCCGTCGTAGTTTCGCGGCGTATAGACGACGCCGTCCTGCGCGGTCGGGAAGCTCGCCGGGACGTCCGGCAGCACGGTCGCCGGCGAGAAGCCGCGCTCGAATGCGACCGCGTAGGTGAACGGCTTGAGCGTCGAACCCGGTTGCCGCAACGCGGTCACTCCGTCGATCGCGCCGCCGAAGTTCGAGCCGAAGTAGTCGCCCGAGCCTTCCCACGCGAGCCAGTCGCCGGTGGCGTTGTCGAGCACCGCGACGGCCACGCTGTGCGCGCCGTGGCGCAGGAGGTCGTCGCGGTGCACCGCGATGATCCCCTGCACGGTGCGCTGCAATTTGGCATCGAGCGTGGTGCGCACGACGCCTCCTGCCGTCCCTACGTGCTCGATGAAATGCTGCGCGATGATGCTCCGCTCTCCCCTGTCGAACCGCAGCCTCTCCCCTCTCGCCTCGGACGACGCGTGCATGCGCGCCAGCACGTACCGCTGGCGCTTCATCGCATGCGGGATCGAGCCGGGACGCTGCGGCAGCGCCGCGAGAAACGCCGCCTGCGCCACGGTCAGCTCCGCCGGCGCGACGCCGAAGTACGCCCGGCTCGCGCGGCCGATGCCGCGGATCTGATTGCCGTACGGGACGAGGTTCACGTACATCGAGAGGATCGCGCGCTTCGTGTACCGCCGCTCGAGCCGCAGCGCGACGATCGATTCGTGCACCTTCGCGACCGCGCCGCGGTTGTCGCTGTTCAGCAACTGCTTCGCGACCTGCTGCGTGATCGTCGAACCGCCTTCGATCAGCGCGCCGCGACGAACGTCATGCGCCGCCGCCCGCGCGATCGCGATCGGATCGATCCCGATGTGCGACAGGAACCGCCTGTCCTCCGCAGCGATCGTCGCCCGCGCCACGTTCGGCGGCACTTCCGCGATCCATGCGCCACGCTCTCCCCGCGCGCCGAGCGGCTCGTACAACACGACCCCATTTCGGTCGACGATCGTCGCCGACGTCACGCGCGGAATCGGCGGTATGGGCCCGAAGAACACCCAGGCCAGGGCCGTAAACACGATGATCGCGAGCGCCGCGCCCCTCACGAAAAAGCGCGCGAAAAGTTTCACTACGGCTTCACCTCCACCACATCCGTCGCCGTCCTGCCGAACACCTCGGGCTCGTACATCTCCTCGGCATGCAGCGGCGCGGTGATGAACGTGCCGGCGGTCGTGGCGCGGAGCATGTACGTGAACTCGTGGTTCCCCTCGCCGAGGCGCGTGGCGAAGAGGTCGACGCGATCGTCATGGCGCTCGACGTGGTTCCACCCTCCGTGCTGCCACCAGGCGTACCAGTCGTTCCCGCCGTGATCCTGGATGTTCTGCGCCTCGGCCAGATCGGTCGCCGTCGTCGCGAACCACGACTCCACCGGCTCCGTGCCGGCAGGAATCGGATCGGTGATCGCGACGTAGCGCCGCTCCTTCGTGTTGCGAACGTGGAGAGTGACCTTGATCAGGTCGCCCGCCTTGAACGTCGTGAGCGCCGTCTTCCCGTTCTGCGTCGTGTACTGACGCTCGACCGAGAAGCCTTGATCGAGCTTGTCGTGCATGACGATGTTCCGCGCGTAGCGCAGCCGCATCGCGTAGAAGAGCGTGCCGACCCCGTCGCGCTGGAACGTGACCGGGACCTGCGAGTCCGCCGGCCCGACGCGCAGCAACTCCGTCATCGGAATGTCGTGGCTCTTCGCGGCCGTCGAGCGGCCCTTGAACGGTTCGCGCGCGACTTCCTGGCTGCCGATGTCGACGATCGCCGTGAAGTCAGGCGTCTCTGACTCGTACTTGCGGTAGTAGTCGACGAGCGCTTCCATCGCCCACGCGTTCTCCTGCGTGTTCCCCCACCGCCCGCGTTTGCGCGCCTGCATCAGCCAGCGGACCATCCGCTTCACGAGCTCTTCATCCGTGCCGCCGCGGACCATCATGTCCATCACGATGGCGGTCGAGCGGACGTTCGAGCTCCAGAGCCAATACAGGTAGTCGTCATTCAGCTCTTCGACGTGCGCCGTTCCGCCCTCGGGGAGGATGGCGTTGTCGATCCGGCGCCGGACGTTGTCCAGCCGTTTGCCGGTCTCCCCTTTCGCGATCATCGCGTCGGCGAGGTGCGCGAGGCCGAACAGCGGCATGCGGTCGGCGTACGACGCCAGCCGTGTGATGTGGCTGTCTTCGTTGCGGCCGCCCTCGACGAGCACGTCGACCGCGAATGCCTGTGCCGCGGTGTATGACGGCCACCACCCTTCATTCTCCGGACGCGGCGTCTTGAGCGAGCTGTCGAGATAGTTGTACGCGTTGTCGAGGACCTTCGGATCGACGCTGTACTTCAGTTTCTGCGCACGCTGCAGCACGTGCGTGACGTAACTCGTCAGGTACGGCGACTCGCCGCCGCACTCGCCTGCCCAGAAGGCGAAGCCGCCGTCGGAGCACTGGTACTTGTACAGCTCATACACCGTCGTCTGCGACCGCTTCTTCGCGTCCGCGGCGTCGACGCCGGGGAGCTTGAACGCGTCGCCGAGGTCGCCGATGAGCATGAGGCCGAGGAGCGTCGACGAGCGCTGCTCCGCGCAGCCGTACGGATACTCGACGAGATAGCGCGCCCCTTCGCCGAGGCCGACCATCGACGTCGAGGAGAGGTCGACGTGCAGTCCGCCGAAGTCGGGAACGACGCCGGACGGAATCTCCAGCGTCTCCTTCGCGTCGGGCTTCGCCTCGCCGTATGCGGCAACCGTTTCGGGCGAGACGAGGATGCGGACCGGGATCACGTCTTCGAACGCGTCTGATTCGCCGTTCATCGAGACACTCACCTGAACGCGCGCGCTGCCGACGGCGAGGGCTGTGGCGTTGAAGCGAACTTCGGACGATCCTTGTGCGGCGATCTGAGTCTGCACGGACGTCTGCGCGTCGAAGCGGAGCACCTTCGGATCGAGCGACTTGATCGTCACCGTCGCGTTGCCCGCTTGTTTGAGCTGGCTGTGGACGACCGCGCCGAAGAACGCCTTGTCGCCCACCGCGAGGAAACGCGGGAACGTCTGCGTCAGAAGCAGCGGCTTGTTGATGCGGATCTCGCTCTGCCCCGCGCCGAAGCGCGAAACCTTGTCGCCCGCCACCGCCATGATGCGGTACGTGGTCAGCGACTCGGGGAGCGTGATCTCGGTGTGGGCGTGGCCTTTCTTGTCGGTGGCGATCGAGCCGAGCCAGAACGCGAGCACGCGGAAGTCGCGGCGTACCACGCCCGGTCCGGCGTCCTTACCGCCGCCGCCCCCCTCGCCCGCTCCCTTCGGCGTGATGACGCGGCGGCTGATGATCTTCTGCCGCGAGTCGTCGTTGATGACCTGCAGCGCTTTCTCGAGGTAGACGCTGTCGATGATGTCGGGCGCCTGGTAATTCGTCAGCGAGAGGACGCCGTAGTCAACCGCCCAAAGCGTGACCTCGCTGCGCGACGGTGCGCCGCTCGCGTCGCGGACGTTGACGTCGATCTTCGCCTTCGTCGCGGGGCGGTACTCGTCGCGGTTCGCCTTCACTTCGACCTTCAGGCGCTTCGCCGAGTCGATCACCTTGAGCTCCGTGTAGCCGAGGCGGAACGACGGCTTGCCCGGATCGCTCGCGTCCTCGGTGACCGCGTCTTTGCTGCGGCCTTTGACGAGCAGCACCGAGATGAAGACGTTCGGGATGTCCTTCTCGGTGATCGGGACGGTGAGCGTCTGCTGCGTCGAGCTCAGCTCGAACTGCTTCCAGGTGCGGACGCCTTCGCGCTCGGTCGTCAGGAGCGCCGTCGCGTGGTCCCACGGCGACTTCACCATGATCCGCGCGGTGTCGCCCGGTTTGTACGTCTTCTTCTCCGGCACGAGATCGATGCGGTTGTGGTCGTAGCGTTCCCACGCGGTGTAGCCGCCGCCGACGGCGTAGAAGTCGCTGCGCGTCGTCGTGACATGGCCCGCCGCGTCTTTGGCCGTCGCGATCAGGCGGTACTCGCCCCCCTTCGCGAGCGGGATGTGCAGCGGCGCCGGCTGCGCGGCCGTCGTCACGGTGAACGATCCCGCCGGCACTTCTTTCTTCTCGGTGTCCCACGTGTAGAAGCCGTTCCCCTCGGCACGCCGCACGCTGTTCCACTGGATCTGCGTGAGCTCGAGCGTGACCGTGACGTTCGGGACGAGGGTTCCATCGATTGCCGCGGCGATGACGTCGGTGTCGACACCTGCCGCCGCGTCGGCGAAGTAGGGAGGCGTCTTCACGCCGATGTACCAGGGCGCAGGATCGACGCGGAACGAAGCGCGTCCCGCGATCTTCTGCCGCGAGACGTCGGTCACCTCGCCTTCGAGCGTGTAGGTGTACGGGGCGCCGGCGTCCACGGGCGTGTCGAGCGACAGTTTCAGCTCACCGTTCGCATCGACTTTCGTGTCCTTCGACGAAACCGTCTCTTTCTCGAGGCGGTCGTACTGCAGGAAGTCGTAGTGATCGCCGTACCGGTCCGCGATCGCCGCAGGCACGTTGTAGATGCGCTCTCGCGAATACGTCCACTGCACCGGGCGCCGCGACATCGGCGCGCCGAAGAGATAGCGCCCGACAATCTTTCCGTTCAGCTTCGTCCCGGTGATCGACGAAGGCCCGCCGAGGGTTACGTCGACGCGGAACTCGGGCCGCCGATACGCCGCAACGAGATAGTTGCCATCCGCGGCGAGCCGCTGCTTCGCGACGGTGGCATGGACGTAGTACTCGCCGAGCGAGCCGTCGTTCGGAATCGTCCAGGTCCACTCGCCGCTGCTCCACTCGCCGAGGGTGACCGTGCGCTTGTCGACTTCCTGATTGCGCGAGTCGGTCGTGGTGATTTCGACCTTCGTCCCCGCGGCCAGCAATTCGATGCCGCCCGGCGTGTCGGTGCGCAGGACCACCTTCGCGTGCACTTCCTCGCCCGGCTTGTAGACGCCGCGGTCGGTGAAGATGAGGCCGCGGAGCATCGGCTCCGCCTCCTGGAGGTTGAAGTTCGTCTCGAACTCATACGGCTGAATGCCGTCGTTCCAGTTGCTGGCGCAGTAGGCGGTGTCGCCGTCCTTCTCCGCGATGACGACGAACTTCAGGGCGCTGACGAGTTGCCACCAGTTCTCTTCGTCTTCGCTTTCCTCGCCGTTCGCCGCCTTCTCTTTCTTCTCCTTCTTCTCGCGGCGGAGATCGGTGTGCGGCGCGAGCGCGAGGCCCGTCGCGTCGGTCTTGCCGCTCCAGAAGACTTTGTTGTCCATCGTGCGGATCTCGACGTTCGCGGCGGCCACCGGCGCGCCGTCGTCGAGCCGCGTGACGAAGATGAGCGTGTTCTGCGGGGAGTCTTTGACGTTGAGGCCGAGGTTCGTGACCTGGACCAGCGTCGCGTGCGTCGTGGCGCCTTCCTCCGCGTTCGATTGCGCGATCGGCTCGCCGTTCTGTACCGCGACCCATGCGAGGCCTTTCCCGTTTTTCAGCGCCGCCGAGACGTCGAGACCGTACGACGTCGTCTTGTCGGGCGCTGGCCGGAGGGTGCGCTTGCGTGACGGGATGGACGGCGGCGTCTGGTAGTTCGCCTTCTCGAGCGCCTGCAGCGTCGGTACGAGCTGATCGACGCCGATCGGCTGCATCCAGTCCGTCACGTTGACGAAGTTGCGCGCGTAGAACGGCAGCGTGGTGCCGCCGGTCGACTCCCAGACGCCGTTGCCGTCGCCGAAGCTCGTGAAGGCGACGCGGTGCCAGTTGTCGATCACCGCGGCCCACGCATAGCCGAGGGTCTGATTGCCGCGGGACGCCGGAACCGTCGGCGCGATCCGCACCTCGTACTTGCGCGCCGGCTGCAGGAAGTAGCCGAACTCGTCGAGGTGGTGGGTTTCCGAGTCGACGTTGTAGTCGCGGTCGGATGCTTTCGGCTCGACCACGGCCGGATGCGCCGGGTCGGTGATGTCTGTGACCTTCAGCGCCTTGGCGAACGCCTCGGACTGCACGTCGGTGGTGAACTCGACGTAGACCGCCGCGTCGGGATTGCACGCGCTCGTGCAGCTGATCTTCTGCACGAAGAGCGCGGGCGGGAGCTGGATCGTGAACTCCTGCGGGCGGCCGGTGCGGACGGTCTGCGGCCCGCGCGCGAGCTCGCTGTCGAGGTAGACCTTCATGTTCGTGCCGAGGGGGATGTTCGGCTTCGTCTGCAGGACGACGAGGTCGTTGGACGGTTCGCCGAGGATCTTCTGGTCCCACTCGGTGGCGACGAAGGAGAGGATGATCGCGCCGTCGCTCGACGCCGCCTTCATCGCCGCCGCCTTCTTCGTCTCGAACGCCTGGACGTCGGCCGGCGACAGGCGCTCCGGATTCGCGATAGGAGGAACGGTGATCTCGTGCGCCGAGGTCTTGAGCTGCAGGTGATTGACGATCGTCTGCACGTCGACCGGCTGGTTGAACCGGAGGCCGATGGAGACCGAGCCGTCTGCGTTCGTGTAGAACTTTGTCTGCTTCAGTTGGATCGTCGGCGTGACGAAGGAGAAGGTGTACGGCTTGCCGAGGGTATGGCCGGAGACCGCCTTCGCATCGGCGTCGATCGTGACCTCGTACTCCGTCGCGAACGGGAGCGGCGTCTTCGGATCAGGAGTGAAGATGAGGGTCGTGGTTCCCGACCAGCGATACGTTCCCTTGATCGCCGGAGCGACGTGGAACCATGGCACGGCGAGGTCTTTCGGGACCTTGCCGAGGACGACCATCGGCTCCGAAAAGACGGCGCGAATCTCGTTCGCCTCCGCCAACGTGGCGATCTCGCCGACCGGTCCCGCCTTCAGGATCGTGAGCTTGTCCGCCGCCCGTGCGGCGAGCGAAGCAAGTAAGAGCAGGGCAACGGCCAGCGAACGCTTCATGTCGATCATTCCCCTCGATTCCATTCAATGGAGGTCCGACTACGATCGCTCGCGTGGCGAGATCAGGGCAGAGCAGCGGCACGATCGTGTCGGAAATGTGGCGCAGGAGGATATTCGGTCGCAACGGTAGAGGACGCTGTGACGCGGATCGCAATCTTGGTTGCGAGGTTACGGGGTTACGGGGTTTTCTTGGGTGGCAGTTCCCGAGCGTGCGGGTCGTCCTGGAAGCCGTGGTGGTTGTGGCTTCCATCGCAGAAGGGCTTGTTGTTCGAGTGACCGCAGCGGCAGAGGGAGACAACCGTCCGTCCCGCGAGCCCGTAGGCAGCCTGCTCCGGGTCCTGAATCAGGATGTCATCGCCTTCAATGCGCAGCGGACCATTCTTCTGAACCGTGATTTTCATGAGATCTCCTGGGTGGGGATTCTCGCACGGGCGGGGCTAGCGGTCTCGCCTTTCCGGGCATTCGCCGAATGCCGACGTAGGTCGTCAGATCGCCTCGGGGGCGGCGGGGCGGCCGAAGAGGTAGCCCTGGACTTCTTCGCAGGCTTCCTTGCGCAGGAAGTCCAATTGGGCTTCGGTTTCGACGCCTTCGGCGGTGACGCGGAGGTCGAGGCCGTGGGCCATGGCGATGACGGCGGAGACGATGGCGCGGTTGCTGGCGCTCGCCTCGATCTCGTGCACGAACGCCTGGTCGATCTTGACGCTGTCGATCGGGAAGCTGCGGAGGTAGTTCAGCGACGAGTGGCCGGTGCCGAAGTCGTCAAGGGCGATGCGGACGCCCATTTCGCGGAGGCTGCGCATGGTCGCTACCGCGCGCTCGATGTTGTGCATCGCGGTCCCCTCGGTGATCTCGACCTCGAGGAAGCGCGCTTCGAGGCCCGACTCGTCGAGCGCCAGCCCGATCATCTTTCGCAGGTCGGCGTGCTGGAACTGGCGCGGCGAGAGATTCACCGACATCCGCAGGTTCGGGAACCGCCCCTGCTGCCAGGCGCGCGCCTGCCGGCAAGCCTCGCGCAGCGCCCATTCGCCGATCTCGACGATGAGCCGCGTCTCCTCGGCCACCGGGATGAACTTCGCCGGGCCGATCACCTGGTCGCCGCGGTTCCAGCGCAGCAGCGCCTCCATCCCGACGATCGCGCCGTCTTCGATCCGAATCTGCGGCTGATAAACGAGCCGGAACTCGCCACGATCGATCGCGCGCCGCAGCGCGTTCTCCAGCGACAGCCGTTCGTTCGCGCGCCGGTTCATCTCCGGCGTGCAGAGCTGGTAGAGATTCCGGCCGAGCTCCTTCGCGCGGTACATCGCGTTGTCGGCGTTCTTGAGGAGCGACTCCGCGCTGTCGCCGTCGCTCGGATAGAGCGCGATGCCGATGCTCGTCGTGACGTACAGCTCGTGCCCCTCGACCCGCGCCGGCTGTGCCACGACGTCGAGGATCTTCTGCGCGATGATCGGCGCGTCGTCGGCCGAGGTGATGTTCGCGACGAGGACCGTGAACTCGTCGCCGCCCATGCGCGCGATCGTGTCCTCCTCGCGGAGCACCGACTTCAGACGCGTCGAGATCACCTTCAACAACTCGTCGCCGAGGGAGTGGCCGAGCGTGTCGTTCACGAGCTTGAACGAGTCGAGGTCGAGGAACATCACCGCGACCGGCGTACGAGTGCGCCGCGCGTGCGCCAGCGCCACCGTCAGACGGTCGCGGAAGAGCGCGCGATTCGGGAGGCCCGTAAGAGTGTCGTGGTACGCCTGGTACTCGATCTGCGCCTCGGCGAAGTGGCGTTCGGTGACGTCACGGCTGACGGATACGACTTCGACGACGTCGCGCGACTCCGGATCGAGCACCGCGCGGGTGGTCGTCTCGAGCCACACCTCGGTGCCGCCGCGCCGCTGCGCCCGATAGCTGAACGTCATCGGTCCCGTCCAGGCGAGCGACTCGGTCGCGAGACGGACGACCTCGTGATCGTCGGGGTGGATGAACGCGAGGATGCTCTTGCCGATCACCTCGGCCGGCGCGTATCCGAGGATCGTCTCGATGGCGGGAGAGGCGTAGAGAAGATGGCCCGTGGCGTCGCTGCGCGCGATGAGGTCGGTCGAGTTGTCCGCCATGACGCGGTAGCGCGCCTCGCTGTCGCGGAGCGCCTGCTCCGCCTCGCGGCGGACCGTGATGTCGTTGTAGACGCCGATTGATCCGATGACCTGTCCTTCGGCGTCGAAGATCGGCGCGCCGCCGACCTCGGCCCACATGATCGTGCCGTCGCGCCTCCGCAGGCGCACCTCGTACTGGTCGGAGATCCCCCGCCTGCGGAGAGCGAGCTTGCTGCGGACGAGGTCGAGATCGCGCCGGTCGGCGAGGAGGAAGTCAGCACCGCTGCCGATCAGCTCTTCGCGCGCGTAGCCGGTCATCTCGCAGAAGCGCGGATTGACGAACTGCAGCGTTCCGTCGGTGTCCTTCTGCGCGACCCCTTCCCGCATTTTCTCGATCAGCGTGCGGTACCGCGCCTCGCTCTCGCGCAGCGCGTTCTCGGCGAGCTTGCGGTCCGTGATGTCGACGACGGTCCCCTCGAGGATCTCCCCCTCGGGGGTCTCGCGCATGCTGACGCTCTCGAGCAGCCAGACCGGCTTGCCGTCGCGGCGGCGGAGCCGGACCTCAATGCCGGGCACGGAGCGCTGCATCCGCACGTGCTCGATGAAGCGGTCGCGCTCCGACGGCTCGACGTAGAGGTCGCGCGCGTTCTGGCGGAGGAACTCCTCGCGCGAGGGATAGCCGAGCATCTGCGCCATCGCGTCGTTGCAGTCGAGCATCCGGCCATCGGCCGTGTTGCGGTAGGACCCGGCGAGATTGCGCTCGAAGAGAAGCCGGTATTGCTCCTCGCTCGCGCGCAACGCACGCTCGTTGCGCGTGCGGGTGATCGCATTGCCGAAGATCTCGCCGGCGATCCGGAGCAGCGCGATCGTCTCGTCGCTCCAGTCGATCTCGCGCGTGATGCTGTTCACGCCGACGAATCCGATCATCGTGCGGCCGATGATCATCGGCATCGCGACCACCGACTTGTTCCCGAAGATCCGGTGGAACTCGCGCTCCGCCGTGGCGTCGGGCGGCAGGTCGTCGAGCGAACGGAGACAGATGATCGACCCGCTGCTGAGAACGCGTTTTGTGTATGGGAAGGCGGTGACGGGAATCGACTGCACGGAAGGGGCGCGGCGCGGGATGGACGGCGCGCTCCACTCATGCGTCATCGTCCCGTGCGACCCGTCCGCATCGAGTTGCACGATGTGCGCGCGGTCAGCGCCCACGAACGCACCGACGGCGGCGAGCGCCGACGTCAGCTCTTCGTCGAGCTGTTCGGGAGTGACGTGAATGAACTGCGTCGAGATCATCGAGACGAGCTTCTCGAACTCGACGCGGTGCCGAAGGGAGTGCTGCACCTCACGGCGCTCCGCGGCATCGATGGCGGTCACCACGAGATCGGCGATCGAGCCGGCGAAGTTCTCCTCGTCGACCGTCCAGTAGCGCGGCGCGCCGACGTGCTCGCAGCAGACGACGCCGCTGAGCTGCCCGAGCCGCCGCACCGGCGCGTCGGCCATCGAAGTGATTCCGAGGGGGATGAGGTACTCGTCGTTGAAACAGGAGGTGCGCGGGTCGGCGCGCGCGTCGTTCGCGGTGAGCGTGCGCTCGACCTCCAGCGCACGGAAGTACGCCGGGTAACGCTCGGCGGTCAGCTCCAGGCCGGACGAATGTTCGTGTGAGGAGCGGATGTAGAGGTCCGCGCAGCGGAGGATGGTGCGCGACTCGTCGAAGAACCAGACGCTCGCGCGCTCCACTTCGATCGTCTCGGCGACCGCCTCGGTGATGGCGCGGATTGCGAGATCGAGATTGCCGGCGTGCAGGGCGTGATCGCGCGCGAGATCGACCAGGACACGGTTCTGCCGCCGGAGGCGGTCTTCCGTCTCGCGCGCCCATGCTTCCAACGGCGCGCCGTGACCTTCCCTGGGAATGGTCTCCTCAGACAATGGGGCCTCGTGCGACGAGAGGCCGATGCTACCGGAAAAGGTTCATAGCGGCATAGGTGCATAGCGACATAGGCGTCTGTCCTATGCCGCCCTGTCCCTGTGCGGCTATGTGACCTTTTCCGGCGGGTACACCTTTACGTTCACCTCGCGCGCGTAGTGGCGGATGGGAGCCGACTCGGGACG
>DASXIH010000727.1:0-8185 GCA_036498125.1 Thermoanaerobaculia bacterium | reverse complement strand
CTCCGACGGATCGCGCGCCGCGGTCGCCGCCGATCAGATCCTCACCATCTACGACACGCGCTCGGGTCACGCGCTCGCCTCGTCGAGGGTGGGGCCGCTTTCGTCCGGCTCGCAGATTCAATTCGTCGCGCCGGACGTCGCTCGCGCGTTCCTCGTGAACGAGGGAAGCCGCACGCTCACGGTAAGAGATTTCAACGTCCGTACGCGCCAGTGGACCGGCGTCGGCGGTCCGATGCCGCTCATGAACTCCTATCGCTACCGCGTCGCGGGGAGCATGCTGCTCACGCGCGGCCCCGACAACGTCGAGCTCCGCGACCTGCGCGATCCGAAAGCACTCCGGACGTTTCCGATCGGGCGGGACGACGGGATGTGGGTCATGAAGGACGGGCGGCAGGTGATCGCCCACTACGGACGGCCTGTCTCCGTCGACATCGTGCGTGACGGCGTCCGGCAGCACGTCGTCCGTTTCGGTGACGACGTCGAATCCGTCCGGATCGCCGAGGAGATCGGCGATCACCGGTTGCTGGTCGCGGCGGTCACGCCATCGCGGAACGAACGCTTCGACACGACGACGTACCTCCTCGATGCGAACAACGGGACGCTCAGCGGCGCGATGCCGCACGTCTTCCCGGCCCCCGCGTGGGGAGTCGTCGGCATGGCTGACCCAGCGACCACGTTTCGCGCGCTGCTGCACCGCCAAAGCGGGCAGATTGACGTGATGAGCGTCCAGAGCGGCGCGATGCGCCCATTGCGCCGCTAGTTGCTCTCTTAAAGCATGGAAGAAATCTCTAGAAGTGTCGTTATGCTCAGACGACGTATTAGATCGCGTCTTTAGAGCGAGTTTTAGCTTTAAGAGAGCGTTATAAACGACCTTAAGAGGGTACAGAAACTTCATCAGCGACGCACGCCGCTCTGAGAGAGTTTCCTGTACCATTGCCGGAGAGGAGGGACTCATGCCGACTCCCGAGGAAATCTTCGAGCAACTCCGCGCCATCACCGACCTCATCGAGGCCGACATGAAGATGCTCGATGCCGGCGATCGAAAAGTCCTGCGCGATGCGGCTCGCGTCAGCGACGAGATCGTCCTGCGCACCATCCACGCGGTCGGCGCCACCGACATCATCGCGCAGGCGATCGGGATGTCGGGCGAGCAGCTGCGCGACCTCGTCATCCTGTCGCAGCGCTGGTCGTCCACCGAATCGGAGCTGAGAAAACTCCTCACCGGCGTCCAGGGAGCGATGCTCGCCCGCCGCCACCAGGTCGCGAAACTCGTCAACCGCGTCTTCATGCTCGCGACGCAGCTCGCCAAAGACGATGCGTACGGCGACCTGCGCACCTACGTGGAAGACGTCAAGCGCCTCAAGAGCTACGAGCGCCGGAAGCGGAAGCCGGCCAATCCCGAGTAGCTCAGAACTGCTGCAGGACGCGCAGGTCGTTCTCGAACAACGTCCGGATGTTCGGGACGTCGAACTTGAGCATCGCGACGCGGTCGATGCCGAGGCCGAAGGCGAAGCCGCTCCACTCCTCGGGATCGATGCCGACGTTGCGCAGCACCTGCGGATGCACCATCCCGCAGCCGAGGATCTCCATCCAGCCGGTCTGCGAACAGGTGCCGCAGCCGGCGCCCTTGCAGAAGATGCACGACATGTCGACTTCCGCGCTCGGCTCGGTGAACGGGAAGAAGCTCGGGCGCATGCGCATCTTCGAATTGGGTCCGAAGAGGCGCCGCACGATGTGCTCCAGCGTGGCGCGGAGGTGTCCGATGTGGATGCCGCGGTCGATCAGCAGCCCCTCGGCCTGGTGGAACATTGGCGAGCGGCGCATGGTGATCTCGTCGCGGCGGTAGACGCGGCCGCAGGAGAGCACCTTGATCGGCGGCTTGAAGCGCTCCATCGTCCGGATCTGCACGTTCGAGGTGTGCGTGCGGAGGAGGAGCTTGTCGACGTCGACGAAGAACGTGTCCTGCGTGTCGCGCGCCGGGTGGTCGGGCGTGAAGTTGAGCGCCTCGAAGTTGTTCCAGTCGTTCTCGATCTCCGGCCCCGGATCGATCGTGTACGCCATCTCGCGGAAGAGCTGCTCGATCTCGAGGCGGGCGATCGTCGTGGGGTGGAGGTGGCCGAGGCGGGGGAGGCGCGACGGGAGGGTGACGTCGATGACATCTTGCACCTCGCGGCGCTGTTTCTCGAGATCCTCGGCCTTATTTCTTGCCTGGTCGAACTCACGCTGTGCGTAGGCTTTGAGCTTGTTGATCTGATCCCCAACCTGCGCCTTCCAGAAAGGAGCATCGACCTTGGAGAGCAGCGGGAACAGGGCAGGTATCTGTCCCTTCCGCCCCAGGAACTCCTGTCTGATCAACTCCAGCTTTTTGAGATCGTCGCGAGCATTGGTTAGCGCGGCGTCGAATGCTCTGCCGATGGCGAGGATCTGCTGTTCGACTTCCCCGATGTTGGGTTCTTGGTCGCTCATAAAAAAGCGGGCCATTCTATTCCAACGGCCTTCAGTTAACTCGAGAGCGCCCCTCACCCGGCCTTCGGCCACCCTCTCCCCGCTTGCGCGGGGCGAGGGACACTCGATGAAAGAAGTGGCGCAATAGCAATGACTTACAATCGAACGCCCTTCTCCCCTCAGCGAGGGGAGAAGGTGCCAAAGGCGGATGAGGGGTCTTTCGCTGAAGGATTGAGCCGCTAGGCTTTCGCCTTCGCGAGTGCGCCCTTCGCGCTTTCCGCGATCGCGGTGAACGCGGCGGCGTCGCGGACGGCGATGTCGGCGAGCACCTTGCGGTCGAGCGTCGATCCGGCGGCCTTCAGGCCGGCGATCAGCTGCGAATAGCTGATGCCGTTCGCGCGGGCGGCGGCGTTGATGCGGGCGATCCAGAGCTTGCGGAAGTCGCCCTTGCGATCCTTGCGGCCGGCGAAGGCGGAGTTGAGCGCCTTCTCGACCTGCTGTTTCGCGATGCGGTAACCGCGGGACTTCATCCCCCAGTAGCCGCTGGCCAGCTCCATCACTTTGGAGCGGCGGTTCTTCCTCTTGGGTCCACGTTTGACTCTCGGCATGGTCTCCTCGTTTCTGTTCGTTCAGAGCGGGCGGGTCAGGAGTGATGAGCACCTCGCCGCGCTCGCGGGTTTGTTGCCGCGCTTTAGTACGGAAGCATGCGCTTCACGGTCTTCACGTTCGCCTTCGACACCTCGGTCTCACCGGCGAGCGCGGCCTTCCGGCCAGGCGACTTCTTGGTGAGGATGTGCGAATGGAACGCGTGATTCCGCTGAATCTTGCCCGTCCCGGTCTTCTTGAACCGCTTGGCGGCGCCGCGGTGCGTCTTCATTTTCGGCATAGCTAGGCTCCCAACCCGTTTCAGCTGTAGCGGATTCCCACGCCTCGTCAGTGCGATTTCGTGGGGGCGATCACGATCGTCATCCGGTTGCCCTGGACGTCCGGATGCGGCGATTCGGCGGCGCCGTAGTCCTTCACGTCCGTCAGCAGGCGGTCGAGCACGGCCCGGCCGAGCTCCATGTGGGTCATCTCGCGGCCGCGGAAGCGGACCAGCGCCTTGACCTTGTCCCCATGCTGCAGAAAGCGGATGACGTTGTTCTTCTTGAAGTCGAAGTCGTGCTCGTCGATCCGGGGCCGGAACTGCACCTCCTTGACCACGATCACCTTCTGCTTCTTCTTCGCCTCTCCCGCCTTCTTCTTCTGCTGGAAGATGAACTTACCGTAGTCCATGATCTTGCAGACAGGGGGGCTGGCGGACGCGGAGATCTCGACCAGATCGAGCTCTTTCTCGCGCGCCATCTGTTGCGCTTGCGCGATCGGCACGACGCCGACCTGTCCGCCTTCGCTGTCGATCAGGCGAACTTCAGTCGCTCGAATCAGCTCGTTGATGCGGTTTTCGGGTTCTGCGGGTCTGCGGTCGAATCTCGATCCTCGTCGTGGCGGGTAAATGCGGAACTTCCTCCCGTAATTGAACTGTGGTTAAGTCGGTGGAATGTACGAATAAACCCAACCAAAGTCAACGAAACGCCCGGGAATTCCGCGGCTAACCGCTTTTCGGGGCCGCCGTCCAACCCAGCATGAGAAACGCCGCTCTCGCGCTCGTCCTCGCCGCCGCCCTCCCGCTCGCCGCCCAAAACCTGACGAATGCTCACGTCACGACCGTCCGCGTTTCGGCCGATCTCGGCGCCCAGGTGCGTGCCGCAACCGGCTGGATCGGCTACAGCGTCCAGGCCGCCGCGAACTTCCGCGGCAACGACTGCGGCTACTGCTCCCTCGGCGACGACCACGGCAACTGGACCAACGACTCGCGGCCGGCCGAGCCAGCCCGCGACGCCATGATCCTCTACCGCGTCGCCGGCGGCTCCGTCGAGCGGATCCGCGAGTACTCCTCGCACTGCTCGGTCGACGGAGAGGGGATGAACGTCACCTGGATCGAGAACGTCGATCCGCGTTCGAGCATCCGCTTCCTCGAGACGATGGTCGAGGACACCCACCACCAGGCGCTCGCGGCGCTCGCCGCCCACGCGGACGAGTCGGCGACTGACGTGCTCGAAAAAATCGCGCGCTCGGAGCGCCCGACCGGCATCCGCGGCGACGCGCTCTTCTGGCTCGGCATCGCCCGCGCGCATCGCGGATACGAGATCGTCCGCTCGATCGCCACGAATACGAACGAGCCGGCGGCGCTCCGCGAGAAGGGGATCTTCGCGATGTCGCAGAGCCATCAGCCGGAGGCGATCGACGACATCCTCCAGATCGCGAAGCACGACGAGAGCTCGAAAGTGCGCGGTCAGGCGCTCTTCTGGCTGTCGCAGGCTGCCGGGAAGAAAGCCGCCGCGGGACTCCGCGAGGCGGTCGACAACGATCCCGACAGCGACGTCAAAGCGAAGGCGGTCTTCGGGATCGCGCAGCTTCCGGACGATCAGTCGATTCCGATGCTCGCCGACCTGATGCGCAACCACGCCAACCCGACGGTGCGAAAGAAGGCGGCGTTCTGGCTCGGCCAGAAGAACGACCCGCGGGCCGTCGCCGCCATCGAAGAGTTCCTGCGGCGTTAAGAGGCGCGGCGCCGCGCGTTGTTGACCGTGGCGCGCGAGCGTTGCGGCGGCTCGGACTCTTCTTCTTCGTCGCGGAGATTGCGCCAGCGTTCGGCGCGCTCGAGGTAGACGATCATGCCGGCGGCGACGGTGATCGTGCCGAGGAGGACGACGACCACTTCGGGGTTGCGGCGGAGATAGTCGGTGGCCTCGTCGAGAAGGTCGTCGAGCTCGGCCTGCTCCAGGCGCGCGCGGACCTTGTCGACCGCGAGGTCGAGCAGCCCGAGCCGCTGGATCAGGTCGATCACCGTGTCGCTGGAGACCGCACCCCCGAGCCCGTGGGCCGTCTTCCGGATCGCACTCACCGTTCCGCCGCTCTTGCGCGAACGGGCGTTTTCATTCGAAGCCATGGCGTTCCTCCGGCACCGTTCAGTGCAAGGAACTGACCAGTGGCGTTACGCGTTACGCGTTACCCGTTACGCGCATAACGCATAACGCATAACGCTCTCTACCGCGGTATCATGGTACCCATGAGCACAGTCATCGAACGTACCCAGACCGGCGTCCGCGTGGAGAAGCGCCTCCTGAAAGTCCTGAAGGCGCTGGCCGAATATCACGACATGAGCCTCGGCGATCTCCTCGAGGGAATCGTTCTGCACGCTTTCGAAGGGAAAGCGCCGTTCGGCGGCGAATCGCTCAAGCGAATTAGCGACCTCAAGAAAATCTACGGCCTCGACCTTACCGCCGCGCACAGCCACAAGCTCATCGAGAGCACGAAAGCGAGGTCGTCCAAGAAGAAATAGCCGTCATTAACCTGGGCATAGTTTTGCACGGTGCGCAAAGCGGCGCTCGCATTGAGCAGCGCATACAAAACTTTCTCAGGAGAGACGACTATGAAAGTACGACGAGTTGTATTGACCGCTGTGGCGGCCGGCGCGCTCGTGATCGCCGCCGGGTGCCGCAGCGCGCGAACGAGCTCAACGACGACCACGACGGACAACGGGGCCTATAGCAGCAGTACGACCGTAAGCGACACGAGCGTGAATCCAGCGGTCGCGCCGCCGTACAACACGACGACGACCACGACTACGACACAGCCGTCGACCGTCGCCGCGGTAGGGACGACCACCACCGACGCAAACGGCGCGACGACGACCATTACCCCCAATGGCTCCATCACCCGCTCGTCGAGCACCACGGTCATCCTTCCGGACGGAACCGTGAAGACGGTCAATGGCGACAACGCCACCGCGGTTGCCGGCGCGCCGGGAACCGTCACGACCCGCACGGTCACGACCATCACGACGAAGACGACCACGCCGCCGGCGACCACCGTCGTCCAGACCGTACCGGCGAACATGGGGTATTACCCGCCCCCGCCGATGACCAGCTCGGAGACCACGATCTACCAGCCGCCTCTGCGGCCGGTGCTCTACCACGGCCGCCGCTATCCCGGTTTCGACTTCCTCGCATTCGCCACGCGCGCCTCGTTCAGCACGAACAACCGCAGCCTCGATGGCACCGTCAACACCGGCGCCCTCGGCACCGACATCCGCAACGAGAACGGCTGGGGCTTCGGCTTCAACAAGTACTTCGGCCACAACTGGTCGACCGAGTTCACCGCGTCGCGCATTCAGCCCCGCGCCACGCTCACGCCGACGAATGCGTCGGTCAATCCGATCACCGGCGTCCGCCTGAAGATGACTCCGATCACCGGCACGCTGCAGTTGCACTTCAACCCGCGCTCGTCGGTCGATCTGAACATCGGCGGCGGCGCCGCCTATGTGATGTTCAAAGCCGACGACTCGTTCAACCCCGGCACCTCCGGGCTGACGTCGGTCAAGTTCCGCGACGAGTTCGGCCCGCTCGTCAACGCCGGCCTGGCGTTCAACATGAGCCACAACTTCGGCCTCCGCTTCGATGCGAAGTACATGTGGATCCGCGCCCGCGCCACGACCACGTTCAATGACGGCGTCGCCGTGATCGGCAACGTCGGCAACACGGAACACATCGGCCTCAACCCCTTCGTCCTCTCCGCCGGCCTCCGCTTCGGCTTCTAGAACTGTCCTTGGACGAACGACGAACGCCGCCTACGGGCGGCGTTCGTTTGTCGGGGGATGCTACGATGATCCGGCCATGAGCGAGTACACGGCGATCGTCAAGCAGGATGGCGATTGGTGGATCGGCTGGATCGAAGAGGTGCCGGGCGTCAATTGCCAGGAGCCCTCACGCGAAGCCCTCCTCGAAACGCTCCGGATCACGCTGCACGAGGCGCTCGAGGCCAACCGCGCTGAAGCCCGCTCGGCGGCGACGGACGATTTTGAGGAAGTTCGTATCGCGGTATGAAGCGCCGCGCCTTGGAGCGTTGGCTCAACGCGCACGGCTGCGAACTGGATCGGGAGGGCAGCCGGCACTCCTGGTTCATCAATCGTTCGTTGAACCGTCGTTCCGCGGTGCCCCGCCATCCCGAAATCAAAGACGAACTTGTTCGGAAGATCTGCCGTGATCTAGGCATCGATCCACCGGGCCATTCGTGATCGAAGACGATCAGTCGCGGATCGCATCACGGCACCATGGTAGGCCCTAGCGGACTCGAACCGCTGACCTCTACCGTGTCAAGGTAGCGCTCTAACCAACTGAGCTAAGGGCCTGTTTGGCAGGTCGCCGTTTCGAACGGGGGCGGATAGGGCCGCTATTCCTGTCCGAATCGGAGCGCGAGGATAGTACAGGTGGGGGCTGCGGCTCAATCGGTCCCTCTCCCGACTCCCAACTCCCCACTCCCGAGCGCAGTGACCATTCGGTTAACGGGGATGACTACCCGGTCATCGCGACATACCATGCAGTCACCTTGAAGACCAAAGCCGCCGTGGTGGAGGAGTTTCGCAAGGAGTCGATTTGCGACGCCGCGATGCGCGTGGTGGCGCGCAAGGGGATGCAGAACGTCACCGTCCAGGACATCGCGGACGAAGCGGGGGTCGCGAAGGGAACGGTCTACATCTACTTCCAGTCGCGCGACGAGATCCTGGCGCGCACGATGGAAGGGGCGACGGAGAAGCTCGTCGAGAAGCTCTCGCATGCCTGCCGCGAGTGCACGAGCTTCCGCGAGATCATGGAGCAGCGCATCCGGACGCAGCTCCAGCACTTCGAAGAGAACCGCGACT
>DASXIH010000726.1:0-2989 GCA_036498125.1 Thermoanaerobaculia bacterium | reverse complement strand
CGCCGGATACGTTGCGGGAGACGTTGATGGCCGTGCCAAGTACCGAAACGACCGGCGGCGTGAGCGTCGCCCCGGCGGGGAGCGCCGCGCTGTACTTCACGATGACGTGATCGGCGGGAACGATGCTGAATCCGCCGCAGGTGAGCGCGAACGCGGCCCGGGTTACCGAACTGAGAAGGAGAGCGACTAAGAAACGGGACCGCATTCTCGAGATATATACGGAATGGGTCCCGTCAGTGTCGTGTCGCGAATCACTTCCCTGCGAACTCGGGCTTCCGCTTCTGGTTGTACGCGCCGAGGCCTTCCTTCGCGTCGGCGCTTTGGAAGAGCTGCTGCTGCAGCTCGCGCTCGACGGCGAGGGCGCTCTCGAAGGGGATCTCCCAGCCGGTCTGCACCGACCGCTTGATCCGGCCGACTGCTCTCGACGCCTTGTTCGGCGGGCAGAAGCTCCACGCGTACTCCATGACGCGGTCCCACCACTTCTTCCCGTTCTCTTCCGCGGGCCAGACGTAGTTGACGACGCCGAGGCGAAGCGCCTCTTCGAAGTCGAACAGACCGCCCTCAATCATCAGCTCGATCGCCTTCGTCTTGCCGACTAGGCGCGACAGGCGCTGCGTTCCGCCCGTCCCCGGCAGCACGCCGAGGGTGACTTCGGGGAGACCGACCTTGCCTGCGCCCTGGAGGGCGATGCGCATGTCGGCCGCCATGGCGATCTCGAGACCGCCGCCGACGGTGTGGCCGTTCAGCGCCGCGATCACGAGCTTGGGGGTCTGCTCGAGGCGGTTCAGCGTCTCGTTCGCATGGAGGCAGAAGTAGTACTTGAACTGCGGGGTGACCTCCGACAGCATCTTGATGTTGGCACCGGCGGAGAAGAACTTGTCGCCCGCGCCGCGCATCACGATCACGTGGACGTCGTCGTCCATGCGAGCGCGGAGGATGCACTCGTCCAGCTCGCGGTTCATTTCGTAGGTGTAGGTGTTGGCGGGGGGATCGTTCAGCTCGAAGATCGCGACCCCTTTTTCGACTCGATAGTCGATCAGATTTCCGGACATCTTGGCTCCTTCGTCAGAATGAGGCGTGCATTCTATGAGAATTCTGCTGACCGCCACCGCCGCTGAACCGCAATCGGTGGCGATTCATTCGCGCCCCGTGCTCGACGTGAAGACGCGCGCGTCATCGAGCTCCGTCGGTCTGAGGACCGAGGACTGAGGACTGAGGACTGGCTTCACCGTCCGTCGCCAAACGAAATCCCGACGGCGCGGGCGCTCTCGACGATGGGACTCTCGGGGTCGACGTACTTCATGTTCGAGACCGCGTCGCGAATCGGGACGGGGATGATCTGATCGCCGCGGAGCGCGACCATCTTTCCGAACTCGCCGTGGAGGACGAGGCGTGCGGCGGCGGCGCCGAAGCGGGTGGCGAGGATGCGGTCGTAGGCGATGGGCGAGCCGCCGCGCTGGATGTGGCCGAGGACGGTGACGCGGATCTCGAGGTCGATGTGCTGCGCGATGTCGGCGGCGACCTGGTACGCGATGCCGCCGAGACGGCGCGAGGTTTTGTCGAGGTAGATCTCCTCCCCTCCCTCGCGCTTCGCCCCCTCGGCGACGACGATGATGTCGAACTTCGATCCCTCTTTCTGACGCGAACGGATCGAGCGGACGATCTCCTCGACGCGGTACGGAACCTCGGGAATCAGGATGATGTCAGCCCCGCCCGCGATTCCGGCGTAGAGCGCGATCCAGCCAGCGTTGCGGCCCATGACCTCGAGCAGCATGACGCGGTCGTGGCTCTCGGCGGTGGTGTGGAGGCGATCGACCGCGTCGGTGGCAACGGCAACCGCGGTCATGAAGCCGAACGTGTAGTCGGTGGACGCCAGGTCGTTGTCGATCGTCTTCGGGACGGCGACCATCGGGATGCCCATCTCGCAGAGCCGCTGGGCGATGCGCAACGTTCCGTCGCCGCCGATGGCGACGATGCCGTCGATCCCCTGGCTGCGGATGTTGTCGATGACCTCGGCTGAGCGGTCGATGCAACGGACGCGTCCGTCGTCGATGATCGGGTACTCGAACGGGTTGCCGCGATTGGTCGTACGGAGGAGCGTGCCGCCTTTCGGAAGGATGCCGCGAATGGTTTCGTGCGTCAGCGGGACGATGTTGTTGGTCAGCAATCCCTCGAAGCCGAACTGGATGCCGACCACTTCCGTATCGTCGCGCTGGAGCGTGCGGACGGCTGCCCGGATGACGGCGTTGAGGCCGGGGCAATCGCCGCCCCCGGTCAGGATTCCGATCTTTTTACGGCTCATGAGTCTCCTGGACTTTGCAAATCGTTATCCGTTACGCGTTACGCGTAACCCGTAACGGTCTCTGGCACTCTCTATGCTCAACAGTAACGTGCTAACTGGAGGAAGAATCAATGAATATCATCGGATGGCTGTTGTTCGGCTTGGTCGTGGGCGCCATCGCCAAGTTCCTCATGCCCGGACGCGATCCCGGTGGCTGGATCGTCACGATCCTTCTCGGTGTTGCCGGCTCGTTCGTCGGCGGGTTCCTCGCCTCGACGTTGATGGGGCGGCAGGAGCAGACGGCAGGCTGGATCGGGTCGATCATCGGCGCGATCGTGCTGCTGTTCATCTACCGGTTGATCGTCGGCCGGCGAACCGTCGTCTAACCCCAATCTCTCCTGGTGAATCGAAGGCCCCGCAATGTCTTGCGGGGCTTTATTGTTTGGTACTTCAACAAACTGTGACAGTCTGCCGTAGGTGCTTCAGGGCCAGAAACGAAGACTTTCCACATTCGTCTCAACGATTATCACGTGCCGTAGCCCCAACGGCAGCTTCCAGTGACCACCAGGAGGAGTTAAATACACATCATGAATCAGTCGAGTAAACGCATTCTGTCGACCATTGCGATCGTCATCGCCTCGGTCGCCTTCGGCGTGCTGATCAGCGCAGACCTTGGGATGATGCAGAAGTCGAACGCCCAGACGGCCG
>DASXIH010000725.1:0-12299 GCA_036498125.1 Thermoanaerobaculia bacterium | reverse complement strand
CGGCATGGCGATCCAGCGCATGGCGTCGGACTACGTCGCCGAGAACACCGTCAGCGTCGTCGATCTCCCGAGCGAGGACATGAAGGGCCGCATCATCGGCCGCGAGGGGCGCAACATCCGCGCGCTCGAGCTGGCCACCGGCGTCGACCTGATCGTCGACGACACGCCGGAAGCGGTCATCCTCTCCGGCTTCGATCCGATCCGCCGAGAGATCGCCCGCATCTCCCTCGAGCGCCTCATGCAGGACGGCCGCATTCACCCCGCCCGCATCGAGGAGCTCGTCGAGAAGGTGCGCCAGGAGCTCGACCAGAAGCTGTTCGAAGAAGGGGAGGCCGCGGCGTTCTCGCTCGGCATCACCGACGTTCACCCCGAGGTCCTCAAGCTCCTCGGGCGTCTTCGTTATCGCACGTCGTACGGCCAGAACGTGCTCGTGCACTCGCTCGAAGTCGCGCAGCTCGCCGCGCTCATGGCGGTGGAGCTCGGCGTCAACGACACGATCGCGAAACGCGGCGGTCTCCTGCACGACATCGGCAAGGCGATCGACCGCGAGATGGAAGGAACGCACCTCGAGCTCGGACGTCAGGTACTCGAAAAGTACGGCGAGAAGCGCGAAATCATTCACGCGATGGAGTGCCACCACGGCGACTACGACCCGACCACGGTCGAAGCCATCCTCGTGAACGCCGCCGATGCGCTCTCCGCCGCACGTCCCGGAGCCCGGCGCGAGATCCTGGAGAACTATGTGCACCGTCTCGAACGGCTGGAAGGAATCGCGAACGCCATGGACGGCGTCGCGAAGAGTTTCGCCATCCAGGCCGGACGCGAGCTGCGCATCATCGTGAACGCCGAAAAGATCACCGACGAACAGTCGATCTGGCTCTCGAAGGACGTCGCCCGCAAGATCGAGTCGGAATTGCAATACCCTGGTCAAATCAAGGTCACCGTCATCCGAGAAATGAGGGCGGTGGATTACGCGAAATGAGGTTTCGTGGTTACGAGGTTGCGTGGTTTCGCAACACCTCGTAACCACGTGACCACGTAACCCCGAAACCATGATCAAGGTCCTCTACATCGGCGACGTCGTCGGCCAGCCGGGCCGGCGCGCGCTACATCAGAAGCTCGAAAGCGTCGTCGACCGCGAGCGGATCGATTTCACGATCGTGAACATCGAGAACGCGGCGGGCGGCTTCGGCGTCACCGAGGCGATCATGGAAGAGCTGTCGGAGCTTCCGATCAACGCCTACACCTCGGGCAATCACATCTGGGACAAGAAAGACTTCGTCGACAACTACGACCGCTACGACCACGTGATCCGGCCGGCGAACTATCCGGCCGGCAATCCGGGGAAGGGAAAAGTCGTGCGGCAGACCGCGGCGGGGATCGACGTCGCGGTGCTGCAGGTGATGGGCAACGTCTTCATGCCGCCGTGCGACAACCCGTTCCACTGCGCCGACCGCGAGCTGCAGGACATCAAGACGAAGGTCATCATCGTCGACATCCACTGCGAAGCGACCTCGGAGAAGCAGGCGATGGGACGCTATCTCGACGGCCGCGTCTCCGCGGTCGTCGGGACGCACACGCACGTGCCGACGGCCGACGAGCGCATTCTCCCGAACGGCACCGCGTTCCAGACGGACGTCGGAATGACCGGCGCGTATGACTCGGTAATCGGCTTCCGTCCCGACGAGGCGCTGCATCGCTTCCTGATGAACACCCCGCGGAAGCTCGAAGTCGCGAAGCGCGACATCCGCCTCACCGGCGCGATGTTCGAGATCGACGAGACGACCGGCCTGGCGCACTCGATCACGCGCGTGCAAGAGCGCGTGGCCGAGTAGCGATGCGCCTCGGCGTCATCACGCTCGGACACGTCCACGCGGAGGAGCTCGAGCCGCTGACGCGGCACTTCGAACACCTCGAACAGCTCGTACTCGACATCAGTCCGCAAACGCCGCTGACCGATCATCGCGCGGAGCTGAATCGTGCGGTCGACGCTGCGACGGCGGACTGGCTACTGATCGTCCGCGAGCGCGAGGTCGTCGACGAGCCGCTCGCGATCGAGATCGCCGAGGTGGCGGAGGCGGCGAAGGCGTGGGGATTCCGCATCCGGTCCATTCCGATATATGCGGGAAAGCCGCTGCGTCTTGCACCGGAGGAAGGGGAGCTACGCCTCTTTCACCGGCGGCATTTCCTCCGCCGCGGCGAGCTGTCGGTGCAGGGAACGGTGGTGCGCCTGAAGAACGTGCTGCGATCGATCAGCTTCGACTCCTACGCGGCGCATCGCGAGCAGCTCGGCCGCACCGGCGTCCCGCATTCGAAGCTCCGCCAATTGCTGCTGTTCACGAGGTACGCGTTCGGTTCGCGAACGCTCGACCGCAACACCCTTCGCTACTTGTGGATCGAAGCGGGATTCGATCAAGGGTAGCCCACGTATCGTTTCCGAAAGTGTCTGTCTATAATCGCTTCATTCCGTCCCGACGGGGGTCCGAGGCCGGCTAAATGTGGATCGCACTCGGCTTGCTCTTGCCGACCGCACTCTTTGTCGTCGCGTGCGCGGTGGATCTTCGCTTTCAACGCATTGCGGCCGCCGTGGCTGCACTGTGGGTGTTCATCGCGATGGCGAGCCTCATCGCGGGCCGGAACCAGTGGCCGCGGACGACACAGATTGCCTGGACGGGGGTGGCGCGGGTCGCGGGGACTGCGGCGCCCGGCCTGACAATCGGCGGAAGCGAACAGGATGCGGTGACCGGTTGGCCGAACGGATCCTTCGCGCCGATGATCCAGGTGCAGCCGAACGGTCCGAGCGCCGTTCGCATGACGATCTCGCGCGGCGGCGGCTTCGTCAGCTCGTCGACCGGCGAGCTGTTGAACGGAATGCTCGTGCCGGAAGGCCGCTCCTGGACCACCGACGGCTACACGTTCGAGCTTCTTCCGAAGTACTGGCCGCTGTCGTTCTGGCCTTTTCCCTACGAGTTGCGCGTCAGACGCGGTGACAACGCCGTCGTCACCGACGTCACGCTGACGCGCCACTTCAGCGGCTACTCGTACATCTCGCTCGACTACCTGAACACGCGCACGTCGAAAGAAACGGTCCGCGACGCGGTGTATCAGAACTGGGCGCGGCCGATCCTGCTGGCCGTGTCGCGCAAAGACATTCGCATTCTCGATCGCGCCACGGCCTTCCGGGCGGACTGTGCGGCGCCGTGCACGGTTGCCGTCAAGTGGCGCCACGGAAGGCTCCTCACGACGTTTTCGGTCGACGCGAACCAGACGGTGCATGCGCACTTTCAACGCCCATGGCGGCGCGTGTCGCCCGTGCCCGATGCGGTCAACGGGCGCCGGCAGCTCGTCGTCACGCGCGAGGCACAACCGGGCGACTACGCCTTCATTCTTCCGCTGGGCGGCGGCCACGCCGACATGCGTGCGCTGCTGCGCATCGATGAGGAGCAGGGGCTCGCGCGGTTCGCGGGAGCATCGCCTCCCGATGCGCAACGCAACGACGCTGATGGCGGCGTCGTGACGAGCGCGACGAGCGTCCGGTCGGGCGACTACCGTTTCGATTTCGCGACGTCGGTCGACGTGCTCCATCCCGGTGTCGTCGTCTTCCGCCTGATCATCGCGCTGGCGCTACTCGTCGCGGGCGTGATGTTCTTCGGGGCGGCCGGCCGGCCCGACCAATGGCTGGCGAGCGGCATCGCGGTCGTGTTCTTCGCCCTCCTCAGTTTCCGCGTCGCGCTCGCGGTCCGTTATGCCGCGCTGCCGGAGTTTCTCGACGACATCGCGATCAAGGGCGTCGTGCTGTCGCTCGTCGCCGTGACGGCGCTTCCGGCGCTGCTGCTGCTCGAGGCGCGATTGCGTGAGGACGTCGCGCGTCCGTCGGCGGCGCGAGGCGCGGGGGACCGCGGGCTCTTCAGAAGCTTCTGCTACCTCGCCGCCATCATCGTTGCGACGCTGTTTCAACTGACGGTGGCGGGATCCGTGTGGCCCTCGGTTCCGCGTGCGCTCGTGCCGGGCTGGCGCTTCAACGCGGCGGTGTGCTTGGCGCTCGCCGCCGTCGGGATGCACGTCGTCCTGCTGACGTGGCGCGCCTATCGCTCGCATCTGCGCGCACGCTTCAGTTATGAACGCTTCGCGGAAGCAACGAGTGCGTTCTGGCGGTCGGTTGCCGACGCGCGGCGGCATCTGAAGTGGTACGCCGTGGTCGCCTTGTTCGCCGTTGCCGCATTGGCGGGCATCGCGATGGTGCGTTTCATCCCCGGCCAGCGGCTGGTACAGGAGATCGCGAGTCCGCTGCTCCTGACGCTCCTTCCGGCGTTGCTGTGGCTCGCAGCCGGCGTGTACCTCCCTCCACCGAAAGGGACGGCGCGGTTTGCGTGGATGCCGTCGCCGTCGCTGCTTTTCTGGGCCGGCCTGACAGTGTTCCTGCCGGCGGTGCTGATTCCGGCTGCCATCGGCGATCCGGGCAGCATTCTCGCCACGGCGTCGGTCTTTCTGCCCGTCGCGATCGTGCTGCTTCTGTCCGATCGCGCCAGGAAAGCGGGTGTCGCCGTTGCTGCCGCGCTGCTCCTGGCGGCGCTCGCCGCGACGGTGCTGTATCTGAATTCCGGATCGACCACGAAGCTCCCCGGCACCGGAAACGTGCAGACGCGCCTGCTCGTCTTCCGCCGCGACGCCGGAATCCAGAAGAACATTCTGCTGGAGTCGGAAGGTCTCGAGGACGCCGCGCAGCACACGTGGCAGAACAAGGCGATCGCGCACGAAGGCTCATGGCTGGGCCGCGGGTACGGCAACGCGCCGACGCGCCGCTCGCAGGTGTCGCAGGACACGCTGCAGTTCGACAGCGTCTTCAGCTTCTTCGTCTTCAGCGAGCACGGTCTTGCCGGCGCCGGCGCACTGATCCTCATCTATGCGCTGCCGCTGCTGCTGTTCGTCTTCTCCCGCCGCGAAACCACGCTCTCCGGTTCCCTGGGTGCCGTCATCGCGGCCGCGCTCTTCGGCGAGGCGTGGTTCCACGCCGCGATGAACATCGGAGCGTGGCCGTTTGCGGGGCGGAATCTGCCGTTGCTGTCGGTGAACTCTGGGACCGACGTGCTCAAGTGGCTGCTGCTCTTCCTCGTCGCCGTCGCGACGCCGTTCTGGCGGACGACCGTGCAGCGCACATCGCCGCGCGACGCAGCGCCGCCTGTCATCTCGGCCCCGCGGTACGGTCTCTACGCCACGGTGTTCACCGCGTTCGCGGCGCTCTGCGCGGGCATCATCATCTACAAGGGCGTCCGCAACGTGAACGACGACCGACTCGGCGAGCCGTTCACATGGGACTCGATCCTCGCGACGGTGCAACGCTTCGCAGCCGACGGCACGCTGGCGCTCGACAAGAACAACAACATCGTTCCGCGCAATGGCGTGGCGCTCGATGACTCGCTGCTCACGCGCCAGATCGAGGCGTTCAATCAGCTGCCGATCGAGGAGAAGACGGGAGAACCGCCGCATCCGCAGCTGCCCGGCCGCATCTTCTCGGCGAATACAGCCGACGAGTACGCGCGCGCCATCCGCGATGAGGTGTCGCAACATGGTGACGATCCCCGTCCACGTCCTCCGCTCTTCCGCCTGACGCCGCTGCCGGTCTACGCGGATGAGGAAGGATTCGTACCGGTCGTCGGGCCGCGCTATGCGATCCGCGCGAACCCCGAGTTCAACATGCGCGTCAGTTTCCGCGAGCTCCAGACGCGGGAGTCTCTGCCGAGCATCGTCGCCTCGGACCAGCAGGCCGGGACGTACACGTTGCAGGGGAGCGCGTTTTCGATCGTCATTCCGCGTCGATTCCACGATCCGTACGAGTCGCGCGCGGTTCTGCTCAGTCCCAGCTCCGGGAGCGACGTCAGCGTCGCGTCGGACTCGAATCCGGCGCTCTCCCGCGGCGAAGTGACGCTGCGCGTGAAAGGACGCCGCGGCTGGATGCTCCACCCGTTCGTTCGCTTCGACGTGACGCCAGAGGGACTCCTCTTTCTCGACGACGTTCCGCGCGGATTCCGGCTGCGCCTCCGCCGCGCCGAGCATGACACGACGGTGCTGCCCGGCCATCGCATCCAGCTTCTTGCCGGCGATCGCGTCGATCTCGCCTATGAAATCGGCGTCGACGCCGGATTCGTCGTCGGGGAGAACGGTCCCGCGCCGGTCGTCGGTCCCGCGTGGGTCATGGGCCGGTGGCTCCCGGCGTATGACCGGCGCAGCGCGATTCCGTGGACGCCGTATCTCGCTCGAGCGTTGGAGCATGAGTGGGAACGGCTCGGCCCCGCGGCCGCGACCGAGCGATATCGCGCTCTGACCTTCGACCTCGGCCTGCAGCAGGCGGCGCAGGAAACGGTGGCGCAGCATGGCCATGCACTGCACGACGCGAAGCTCGCCCTCCTCAGCCGGCAGCGCTCCGCGAACGGCCGCGGCGTCTCCCAAGCGCTTCTCAAAGCGATCACGGAAAAGTCGCAGCCGCCCCGCGTCGCGCTGACCGCGATCACCATCCCGGACGGAGAAGTCATCGCGATGGCCGGATGGCCGCGCATGAATCCCGGGCGCGTCGCAGGACGCTGCACCGGCGCCGACAGCTGGTGCCCGCCGTCGGTCTGGGTCGACGAGGCGGCTCCTTCGTTCATCCGTACGCGTTACGGCGGCGACCGTAACTTCGACCGCATCGAGATGGGCTCGAGCACGAAGCCTCTGCTCGCTGCTGCCGCGCTGAAGGTGCATCCGCAGCTCGATGCGGAGCTGCACGTCACCGGCCCGGCAGGCGTCGAGAACGAAGTGTTCGGCATCCCGATCCCCGGCCGTACGGGATGGAAGATCCTCCACGGCGGCAGCGGATGGGTCGACTTCACGCACTTCCTCGCCATCTCCGATAACCGTTACGAGGTCCGCCTCGGGTTTCTCGCGCTCGCGGAGAAACCGGGCGCCGACGTGCGCGCCGACTCCGGATCGTCGCCCTCGGCGCTCGAATCGATGGACGGCCATACCGCGTGGCATCGCTACCCGCAGTTCCCGCCGGTGATGCAGTTCTCCTGGCGCAAGCCGGACACGCTGCAGCGCATCGACGACTCGCCGTTTGCACAGGAAATCCGTGCGATGTACGGCGTCGGCGTGAAAGAGGGAGAGATGCGGCCGCGGCGAGGGTCGTTCTGGAGCGGCGACTTTCACGACGACCAGATCCAACCGATCTCGCCGGACGCCCCGGCGGCTCCGGCGGCCATCACGGAGACGCACCCATTCGACGTCATCTCACCCGAGATCGCCGACCTCGGTTTCGACTTCGTCTCCTCGCCGCGCGCGTACGTCAGCCTGCTCCTCGGCGGAAACGAGAACCGCTGGGCGAACGTCGACTTCGCGGGCGCGTTTGCGACCGCGGTCACCGGTCAGCCGACGATTCCGCACGTGCTGAAACTGAAGACGCTTCCGGAGGTACCGCCCGACCGCAGACGATTCGCCGACGTCGCGGCGCATCTCCGGCCGGGACTGCAGGAAGTCGTGCGGTCGGGAACGGCGAAGTTCGCGCAGCACCTGCTCATTCCTCCGGCAATCCAGGGCATCGCCGACGTTCGGGTGTATGCGAAGACCGGCACGCTCGCGGTGGGCGAAGGAGCCAGTACGACCTCGCGACTCGTCATTGCGTACATCCGGTGGGCGGACGAAGCAAAGGGGATCGTGAAGAAAGGCGTCGTGCTCTCCTTCGTCGCGCAAGATGCTCATCAAGGCGACGCGACGCAGTGGTTGGGCGAGTATGTTGCGGCCAATCAGGAAAGGATCGCGGCATACCTCCGATGAGCACGCGCACACAGGCAGGCCGCACCGCCGGCGAGACGCTGTTTGCGATCATCGTTTTCGCCTCGCTCGCCGTCGCCGCGTACGTCCTGCTCCGGCCGAAAGCGCCCGATCAGACGGAGCAGCCGGTGCAGCGGAAGTCGCCGTACAAGACGCTCACGAATGCCGACGGTCTCATTCCGCTCAAGGCGGTCATCGTTCCCCGCAATGGTGCCGTGGTCTTTTCCTCGCCAGCCGATTCGTCCGCCACGGCGGAGCGCCTGCCGATGTTCGAAACGTATTTCCCGTTGCACCAGAACGGCGGGTTCGTCGAGCTCACGAACGATCCGATGTCGGACAAGCCGGTGGGGTGGGTACGAAGCAAGTCCGTCCTGCTCTGGACCACGCGCGAGGCATTGCGGCCGAACCGCCAGAACACCGACCGCCATCCGCTGCGGCTCTGGACGCGGCTCAGCGACGTCGGCCACGGCCAGCCGGAGTACGAGGAGGACCTTGATGCCGACCCGCCGCGGCCCTACCCGGTGCTCGACCGCTCGGGGCGCAGCTACGAGATCGCCATGACGTGGCAGAGCTCCGACTTTTCGGATGCCGGCGTCGACACCGCCTGGACCGGTCCGCTCGACGTTCCAGATGACGCGCGCTTCTACTACCTCACGACGCGGTCGGAGCTCCAACGGCACTTCGAAGAGATGACGGCGGCGCTCAACGACCTCGCGAGCGGTCAGCACGCAAAGAACCCGGTGGTGGCGCTGCTGAAGGGAAACGTTGCACTCGCCGCGGGCGACAAGATCGACAGCGACACGGATGATGTCGGCGTCCTTCAGAAGATCCTGAGCGATCTTCGCAACCCGCTGAAGATCGCCAAAATGCAGTCGTCGGAGATCCATCGGGAAAGCGCAAACATGAAGCGGCAGCTCGACCGCTTGCGCCACTTCTATTTGAATAGCGACAACTTCAACAGCAGGGGAATCGCATGGGTACCAGCGGAAGATCTGCCGGGGAACTGAGCCGGTACGAGCTCCGTGGCGTCTCACTGCGCTTCGAGAGCCGAGGACGCGGCGCGGATCGCGCTGAGACGCTGGCGTTGAACGGCGTGTCGCTCGACGTCGCCCCCGGCGAGCTTGCGGTGGTCATGGGCGCGTCGGGCTCGGGAAAGTCGACGCTGCTGCACGTGCTCGCGGGCCTGGCGACTCCCGATCGCGGCACGGTGACGTTCCGCCGTGACAACGAATCGCCGGTCGACCTTGCCAAGGCGACGGAAGACGAGCGGGCACGCATCCGCGGCCGCCACATCGGCTTCGTCTACCAGGCCTTCAACTTGATTCCGACGATGACGGCGGCGGAAAACGTCGCGCTGCCTCTGCTGTTCCGCGGCGTCGCACCGGCGGACCGTGCAGCGAAGGCGGAGGCGATGCTCCGGCAGGTCGGTCTTCTCAAGCACGGAGCGCGCAGTCCGTCGGGGCTTTCCGGCGGCGAGCAGCAGCGCGTGGCGATCGCCCGTGCGCTCGTGTTCGATCCGGTCGTCCTGCTCGCCGACGAGCCGACGGGAAGCCTCGACAGCAAGTCGTCCGGCGACGTGCTCGGCGTCTTCCGGGAGTTCCATGAAAGCCGCGGCCTCACGATCGTCCTCGTGACGCACGACAATACTGTCGCGAATTCGCTCGGCGGCCGGGTCATTCGGATGCGCGATGGGGAGGTGTTGCGATGAGCTCCGGCGACGACTCCATGCGGATGAGCGACGTCCTGCGCGTCGCCGTATCGCAGCTCCGCGAGCACCCGGTCTTCTTCTATGCAAACGTGACCGCGATCTCCGTCGGCATCCTTCTGATCGTCGTGATGCTTTCGATTGCCGTCGGCGTCCGGCGTTACGTCGAGAACACGCTGCGAAAGGAAGCGGCGGCGGACATGATCGAAGTCTCCAGCGACCCGCGCGTCGCTGCGGCGCCGCCGCTGACCTACGCGCACATCGACGAGATCGCACGTATGCCGGCGATCCGTTTCGTCTATCCGGTCGTGCAGGGCATCTTCGCCGACCTGGCGATGCCGAACGGCGACAGCACCTTCGTCTCCCTCGCGAGCACCACCGGCAACACCGATCCGGAAGTGGCGCGGTACGCGTTCCTCGCCGGCAGTGCGGCTGCGTTACACCGCGACAGTGTCATCGTTCCGGAGAGCGTCGTGCGGCAGCTCGCGATCGTCGACCCGCATGCCGCCCTCGGCCGCCGCGTCGTCCTGAAGGTGACTCGCGCTGGAGCGCACGGCGACGAATCGGCCGACCTGCCGCTGACCATCGCCGCCGTCGCAAGGGAGACGCGTTTCTCGCGCTGCTACGTGATCCTGCCGCTGGCGCAACAGATCGTGAAGTGGCAGTCGAACCTCGCCGCGCCGGCGCCGTCGATGTCCGCCGCCGCGGTCGATCGCGCGTTCGTCTTCGATACGGTCTATGTGTATGCGACTGACGTTCCGTCGGTCGCGGCCACACGGAAAACGCTCGAACAACGCGGCTACCAGACGGCGTCGATCCTCGACTCGATCCGCCGCTACGACCAGATGCTCTTCGCCGCCACGATCGTCCTCACGTCCCTCGGCGCGATCGCGCTCTTCACCTGCTCGATCAGCATCTTCAACGCGCTCCAGGCATCCGTGATGCGGCGCCTCCGTGACTTCGCCATTTATAAAACGTACGGGGCGACCGGCGGCACCATCATGCGCCTCGTGCTCACGGAGGCGATTCTCACCGCGCTGGTCGCGGGACTCATCGGATTCGCTGCCGCGGCGATCGTCTGTCTCACGCTGCAGCATTTCGCCGGTTCACGCATCGAGACCGTCTTGTTTCCGGTCGAGTGGTGGCTGGTGCTGGTGGCGGAGGCGACGGCGCTGGCGGCCTGCGTGCTCGCGGCTCTCCGTCCCGCGCGCAAGGCCGCGCAACTGACGCCGGTGGAGGTCTTCCGGATCGGATGAGCGGCGCGTTTCCTCGTCGGAGGTGGTTCGTCATCTATACGTCGATCGCGGTCATCGCGGGGATCGTCGTGGGCCAACTCAACGAACGAATCAGCGCCACGCTCGGCGCGAGCTCTCCGGCGGCGGCGTTGTCACTGATCGTGTTGCTGCCGCTGCTCGCGATCGCGACCCGGCCGGTGTACGTCCGTGTGGCGCAACGCGACGAGAGCAGGCGGGTGATCGGCGTCATCTGGGCTTTTCGCAGCGGGAAAGGGTCGTTCTTCGCGAAGACCGTGATCGTTTGGATCGCCCTCTTCGCCATCATCGGCGGGTTGGTGATCGCGCTTTATCGCCAGGGAGGCGCGGTTGCGGCAGCAACGATCGCGAACTGGCTCGTGGTGGCGAGCGCGCTCGTTTTTCTGACGCACATCGCGCCGGCCGATGCGACGCGCCTCCGGTTGGCGGAGCGGGTCAGCATCTTTGTCCTGGGGCCGGAAGGGGCGGGGAAGACGACGTTCATTGCGCTCGCGCCGCTCGACCACCTCTCGAAAGAGAGTGCGACGTGGAGCGTGCAGCCGGGTACGACGGCGGCGAACGTCGCGGTGGATCTCTACGAGAAACGCGGCCAGACGCTGCCGCAGGGGGTCGGATCGTTGGAGCACATCGTCATCCGGCGCCAGGTGTGGTCGGAGTTCACCGGTGTCCGTCCGCGGCCAGTCGAGTTCACCGAGGTTCCCGACGGGGCGGCGCCGGGAGCGTGGAAGGCAAAATCGGGAAGCAGCGGGTTTGCCGTCGTGCTGCGCCGCGAGCTCGATCCGAAGCTGCTCCGCGAACAGCTCTCCCGCATCCGTCAGATCGCGGCCGCGCGGTCGAAGATGAAGATTCCCGTCGCGCTCGTGCTCACCGGACTCGATTCCGACGCCGAGCGTTCGGCGTTGCCGGAAATCAGCGAAGAGACGAAGAAGCTGCTCGACGAATTCACGCGAAAGTGGCGCGTCTTCCCGACGACCGACCGCGCCGGCGGCGACGCCGAGGACTTCACGCCGGCGGGGCAGGTGAGTGCCATCGCGTGGCTATTGAGGAAAATGTGAGGGAGCCATGATCGGAATGTGGGGATCGCGGCGAGCGGGGAAGTCGACGTTCCTCGCCGCGCTGTACTACGAGGTGATCCAGCGCTCAGAAAGCGAAGACGAGCGCTGGAAAATGATGGGTCGCGGTCCTGCCGCCGACCTGATCGAAGAGGGGTACAAACGCTTCGTCGGCCAGTATTTCCCCGAACCGACCGACCCGTCCGGTGCTCTGGAACCGTTGCGCTTCGATATCACGAGGCCGTTGCCGTCGTCCGGGAAGACCGCCGCCGCCGTGGAGGAGCCGGGAGGCTCGTGGTGGTCGCGGCTGGAGTCGATGGTTCGGAAGTGGCTGCAGATGCTCTCGGAAGGGGGCGCGAACGTGACGGAGATCGAGCTCAGCATGTTCGATCCGAGCGGCGAGCTTTTCAGCGACCCGCAACGTCTCATGAGCGACGTCGATCCGATGGCCGGCCAATGCCGGCAGAT
>DASXIH010000724.1:0-5641 GCA_036498125.1 Thermoanaerobaculia bacterium | reverse complement strand
CGGGAGAGGGTGGCCGAAGGCCGGGTGAGGGGCGTGCCTCTCGCGGAATGTCGCCCGTTCGCTGGCTCCTTCTCGTGGTGTTGTTCCTCGGCGCCGCAGGTGCCTGGATCCTGTTCTCCCGTTAACCCATGTCCCGACGTTCGGTCGCCCTTGCGCTGTTGGTTCTTCTCCTCGCGGCTTCCTGCAGGAAATCGACGCACCTGGACGACGTTGGAAAGATGGCGTACGGCGTCAAGCCAGCCGTCGTCCGCGTCAGCGCATACGCCACCGCCAAGTTTCGCTATCCGCGCGTCGCGATCGCCGAAGTGGCGGGCGAGCTCACCGCGGACGCGCGCAACGTCGACGCAGACGAGCTCGTCGTCGACACCGGCGCCGGCGGATCGGGCAGCGGCTTCGTCATCCATCCCAGCGGCCTGATCCTGACGAGCGGCCACGTCGTCGCCCCGACGCGCGACCGCGCCGCGCTCGAGCACGACCTCCGCCGCAACGGCGCCATCGCCGCGCTCGTGAAGCACTTCCCGATCGACGATCTCCGCAATCGCCACCGCGGCGCGGGGCTCGACTCGCTCATTGACGTCATCGCGAAGAGCGGCCGGCTCGAATCGGTCAACGTCGTCGACAACGTCGAGCTCTCGAACGGCGAGACGCTGCCATTCACCATCAAGAGCTACTCGCCGGAGCTCGCGCAGCGCGGCACCGACGTCGCCATCATCTCCATCGAGCACATGAACCTCCCGACGCTCCCCCTCGGCGACAGCGACACCGCGCGCGTCGGCGACTCGATCTGGGCGATCGGCTACCCGGCGGTCGCCAGCAGCACCGACGAGGTGATCGGCGGCTGGCTCTCGCGCGACAGCGACCTCGAAGCGACGTTCAACCCGGGGACGATCACCGCGATCAAGCGCAACGTGAACAACGTTCCCGTCCTGCAGTCGAACGTCGCGATCTACCGCGGCAACTCCGGCGGCCCCGCGGTCGACAAAGACGGCGAAGTGATCGGCATCTCGACGTGGGGCCACGCCGAGGCGGAGCAGATCAAATTTCTCGTCCCGATCAATGTCGCGAAGGCGATGCTCGTCTCGGCGCACATCCCGGCCAACGTCGACGGTGACTTCAATCGCTACTACCGGGCGGCGCTCGACGCGGCGCACAGCGGCAACTGGGTCGTGGCGCGGCGCAACCTCGACGTGGCGTCGCGGCTCTTCGCGAACTCGCCCGACGTGATCCGTTTCAGCGGCGACGTCGACCGCGCATTGCGCGACACGCCGTTCTGGCTCCTCCACCCGATCGCCACCGCGGTCGTCGTCGTCATCATCGCCTTCTTCCTGGTGATGGGAGTCGTCGCCGTGCGCGGCAACCGCGTCCCGCCCGACCTGCTGAAAGTGAAGACGCTGGAGACCGTGATTCCCACCGGGCGCGACGAACCGCTCGACCTCGCGAAGCACCTCCTCGGCAAGTTCACCATCCTCAACGGGGCCCGCGCCGGCGAAAAGCTCGGGCTCGGTGGATCGGGCATCCGCATCGGGCGGGAGCGCACAATCTGTGAGATCGTATTGGAGAATCCCAAGGTCTCCCGGCTCCATGCGGAAGTGGTCTCGATCGACGGCAAAGTTCTGCTCATCGACCGGAACTCCTCCAACGGTACCTATGTCAACGACCAGAAGATCGACAAACGTTTCCTGCGCGACGGAGACATCATCTACTTCGGCGGCCGCAACGCCGTTGCCGTCGCCTTTCACGCATGAGGATGACTGTGGCGGATAAGCGTTGCGAAAACGGGCATTTCATCGACGAGTCGTGGGACCTCTGTCCCTACTGCCCGCAGGACGGCAACGAAGCCGACGTTCCCATCGTCCGTCCGGCGCGCGTGCAGGAGTCCCAGCCCCGCACCGCCGTGCCGAGTGGGCCGGCGCCGCGGCCGCTCCCCCCTCCGACGCCGCTGATCCCGCGGCGTGACACCGCCACCGGCCACGCGTCGGTGCCGATGGAGCGGACCGTTGCCGTGCAGAAGATCTCCGCGGAGGACCTGCAGCCCGCCCGCTACGTCGTCGGCTGGCTCGTCGGCCTCAACGGCCCCGCGCGCGGCGAGTCGTACGCCGTGCGGATGGGAAAGAACGTCATCGGCCGCGATCGCCGCAGCGACATCGTCATCAACGACGATCAGGCGTCGTCGCATCACGCCGACCTCGTCTTCCGGCCCGAGGAGCGCCGCTTCATCCTGATGGACCACAACTCCACGAACGGAACCTACGTCAACGAAAGCGAGATCGAGCCGCGTCGCGACCTCAGCGACCGCGACGTCGTTCGCATCGGCTCGCATCGATTCCTCTTCGTCCCACTCTGCACGGACGCGGCGATGTGGGACGCCATGGGTGACCTCAAATGATCGGAACCATCATCGGCAGCTACCGCATCGACCGGGAGATCGGCGAAGGGGGGATGAGCCACGTCTTCGTCGGCAAGACCATCGCTCCCGCCGCCGAGGTCCTGCCGGCCGATTACCCGGTAGTGCTGAAAGTGATGTCGGACGAGCTCGCGGGCGACGTCACCGCGCGCAAGCGGTTCGTCAAAGAGGCGCAGATCCTCGCGAAACTGCGCCACCGCTACATCACCCGCTTCTACGAATTCATCAACAACGACAGCGGCGCCGTGCTCGTGATGGAGTTCGTCGAAGGGACTCCGGTCGACGTCCTCCTCGCCGAGAAAGGCGCCCTTCCGATCACCGACGCCATCTCCGTTGCGCAGTGCCTCCTCGAGGCGATGGTCTACGCGCACGGCAAAGGGATCATCCACCGCGACATCAAGCCCGCGAACCTCATTCGCGAAAAAGGCGGCGCCGTGAAGGTCACCGACTTCGGCATCGGCAAGATCAAAGACAACGCGCAGGGCTCGGGACAGACCGTGCTGACGAAGTCCGGTTTCCTCCTCGGCACGCCGCACTACATGTCGCCCGAGCAGATCCGCGAGCCGAAGGACGCCGGCGCGAAAGCCGACGTCTACTCGGCCGGCGTCGTGCTCTATGAGATGGTGACCGGGCAGCTGCCGTTCAACAGCCGCTCGCTGCCGAAGCTGATCGACGCGATCTATCGTGGCGAGAAGCCGGCGCCGAGCTCCGTTCGTCCCGAGATCGACCGCGAGCTCGAGGCCATCGTCATCAAGGCGATGCAGCCGCGCATGGAGAACCGCTTCGAGAGCGCCCGCGAGTTCTTCGAGGCGCTCGAGGAGTACAACGCCCGCCAGCCGATGCGCTCCAACAACGCGCGCATCGCCGCGACGTCGCACCCCGTGTCGTCGCCGATGATCAACCCCGGCGACCTCCTCGCCGCCATGCCGTCGTCCGTCCGCGACCAGCACTGGGCGCTCGTCAGCGCGAAAAACGACATCGCCGAGAAGTACCCGCTCGCCGGCGAAGTCATGGTCGGCCGCGACCGTACCTGCTCGATCGTCCTGTCGCATCCAGCCGTTTCCCGCCGCCACGCCAAGATCACCCTCGGCGGTGCCGCCCCCGTGCTGGAAGATTTGAAATCCGCAAACGGTACTTACGTGAATAACACCCGTGTCGAACGCGCGAACCTCAAGGCCGGCGACGTCGTCCGCTTCGGAGCGGACCCGTCGTGCAGCTACGTCCTACGTGACCGATGAGATGCCCACCTGACCCAATGAGCCCACGGAAATGAGTCAAATCGCCTGTCTGCGGTGCAAACAACAGATCGCTGCCGAAAGCGACCAGTGTCCGCATTGCGGTGAACGGGTGACGCTGTTTCAGCGCACCTACGCCTCGCGGCTGATCGACGGCAAGTACCAGATCCTCGACCGTCTCGGCGTCGGCGGCATGGGTGAAATCTTCAAGGTCCGCCACATCCACCTCAACGAGCTGCGCGTCATCAAGATCATGCGGCCCAACGTCGCGGCCGACGATCAGGGGATGCAGCGCTTCCTCCAGGAAGCCCGCACCTCCACGATGATCAAGCACAAGAACCTGGCGATGCTCTACGACTTCGCCCAGCTCGAAGACGGCTCCTACTACATGGTCTGGGAGTTCATCGACGGTACCAACATCCAGAAATGGATCGCGCAGAACGGCCCCGTGCCGCCGCGTCTCGCCGTCGAGATCTCCATGCAGGCGCTCAACGGGCTCGAGCACCTTCACTCCATGGGGCTGATTCACCGCGACATCTCGCCTGAGAACATCATGCTGTCGCAGGACCGGCAGGGGAGACTGGCGGTCAAGGTCATCGACTTCGGCATCGCCAAGCAGCTCGGTGAAGGCGACGGGGGGCAGGGCCTCACACAGACCGGCATGTTCCTCGGCAAGCTGAAATACGCCTCGCCCGAACAGGCCGGCTTCCTCAAAGAGGGCGAGCAGCTCGACCCGCGCTCCGATCTCTACTCCTTCGGCATCGTCCTGTACGAGATGCTCGCCGGCAAGGCGCCGTTCCAGGCGACCAACCCGCACGGCTACATCCTCAAGCACGTCACCGAGAAGCCGGCGCCCGTCGCCGCGACGAATCCTGAAGTGAAGGTCCCGCCGCAGCTCGAGGCGATCATCATGCGCTCGCTCGAGAAATCGCGCGACGCGCGCTACGCCACCGCCGCGGAGTTCGAGCACGCACTGGAAGCGATCCGCAACACGATCCCGCCCGATACCAAGTTCGGCCTTGGCGAGCGGATGATCACCCTGTCCGGCGCGCAGACGCTCGCCGACCTCCCGAAGGTCACCGCGGCCTCCTTCACCTCGCCGTCGCCGACCACGCAGACGAAATCCGCGGCGGACGAAGCGACCATCATGGAGCGCGGCCTCACCCAGCCGACGTTTGTTGGTCAGGGGGTCGGCAAGACGATCGGAGTCGGCCCCACCGGTACCCGCGCCGCCGCCGACGAAGCGACCGTCATGGAGAACTTCGGCGCCGCCGCTCCGACCGCCGTCGAGCAGAAGTGGGCGCCGCAGCCAGCCGCCGAGCCGACCGTCATCGAACGGAAGATGGCGCCTCAGAAGAAGAGCAATACCGCGATGATCGCCGGAATCGCCGCGGCCGTCGTGATCGCCATCGTGGCCGGCATCGTCGTCATGATGAAGAAGCAGGCTCCGGGCGCGGTCGCGACGAACGTCCCCTCGGCCACTCAGATCACGACGACCGCTCCGATCGCGCCTGGTAAAGGCCAGCTGCTGTTGTCTGCTGCTCCTTATGGTGACATCGAGAAGATCGTGGGCGCGGATCAGAAGGCGGTGCCGCTCTCTGATGAGGAGACGTCATTGCCGAGACGCCTCGACCTTCCGCCTGGCAGCTACAAGGTCACGCTCGCCGGACCCGCCGGTCAGAAGACAGTCGACGTGAACATCGAGGCAGGCAAGAAAACACGTCAGAACGTCGACATGGCGAACGTCGACGTCGACACCCTCACGAAGGAAATCGGCCAATGATCGCCGTCCGCAGACTCTCCATCGCGCTTCTCCTCGTCTTCACGGCCACCGGCGCCTTCGCCTCGTGGTACGACGATTACGACGCCGGCATCAACGCCGCGAACAAGGGCCAGTGGAGCACCGTCATCCAGAAGATGTCGGCCGCCATCGCGGCGCATCCGAAGGAGGGCGACAAAGAGCGGACCTACGGGGCGATCTTCATCACCTATCATCCGTATT
>DASXIH010000723.1:0-2296 GCA_036498125.1 Thermoanaerobaculia bacterium | reverse complement strand
GGCTGAACGTGGAGGTCTGGTAGATCGGAAACGCGACGGAGCCGGTGGCCTCGTCGTCAGGCTGGCCGGCGTGGATGGCGAGGGTATCGAAACGGTACGACATGACGTGATCTCCATGCACGCGGATGCGTGCAGATAAAGGTTTCTCGCTGCGGTGGACTGGGGAGAAACGAGGAGGGACCCGGGTCGCGACTACGCGTCTGCGCCCGGGCGGCGCATCACCATTCGGCCCATGAAGAAGCTGGCGTTGGCGATGTGGCGCGTCATGTTGGGGCGGGAGACTACGCTCCGCACCGGTTCATGTCAAGCTCACAGCAGTCCGCGCTCGAGCGCTCGCAGAACGGCGCGAGTGCGATCGCGCGCGCCGAGCTTCGCCAGGATGTTCGACACGTGGTTCTTGATCGTTCCTTCGGCCGTGCCGAGCGCATGAGCGATCTCTTTGTTGCTGAAGCCTCCAGCCATCAGGCGCACGACTTCGGTTTCCCGATCCGTGAGCTGGTCGTCGCTCGACCGATGCGCCGGCGGGGCGTGAAATAGACGCTCGGCTGTCGCCGGCTGGAATGCGGTTGCACCCGCGGCCAGCGCGCGGATGGCACTCGCCAGTTGCTCGAATGACGCATCCTTCAGCAGGAAGCCGCGTGCACCGCTCCGGATTCCGTCGATGACCGCGGCGTCATCGTCGAACGTCGTGAGGATCAGCGTCGGCGGCAACTCGCCTTTCTGCGAGAGATCGCGGATGACCTCGATGCCGTTCCTATCCGGCATCCGGACGTCGAGCAGCAGGACGTCCACGGCGGCGCGCGTCACGGCAGCGACCGTGCCCGACCCACTCGCCGACTCGCCGACCACGCCAAAGTCGGGATCCGTTTGAAGCAGCGCTCGTATGCCCTGGCGTACGAGCGCCTGATCGTCCGCGATGAAGATCCGGATCATGCGCCGCTCACGGGAATCGACGCGACGACGTCGAAACCGCGGCCCGGCACGCCGCCGGTCTCGAGCTTCCCGCCGCTGCTCTCCACACGCTCGCGCATCCCGCGCAGTCCGAGACCGGCGGCGTCTCCTGCCGCGCCTTGGCCGTCGTCATGGGCTCGAATCCGCAACTCGCCACCTTCCCGGTCGATCACGATCCAGAGGTTCGCCGCCTCGGAATGTCTCGCAGCGTTCGTGATGATCTCCTGGACAGTTCGCAGCAGAACGTGCCGTTGCTGCGGATCGGCAATGTCGAGGCGCGAGTCGACTTGCAGGTGGATGCACGGCTTCGGGATGGAGTCGATCAGACGTTCGAGGCTGCCGGTGAGATCGCCCTCGCCGCGCGCGCCGTTGACGATCTCGCGGACGTCGCCGAGGAGATCCTTCGCGAGCGCTCGGGCAGTCTCGATGCTCTCCCTCGCCTCTTCGTTCGCGACACGTCGCATCGCTGTTTCGAGATTGAGCGTGAGCGCGGTGAGGCGGTGGCCAAGCGCATCGTGGATGTCGCGGCTCATGCGAAGACGCTCCACCTCGCGCGTTGCCGCTGCGAGACGCGTCATGGAAGCGATCGTGGCGAAGCCGAGGAGCTGGAATCCGAAGTACGGAGGCGCCAGCATGAGCGCGGGACGCAGGCTCCAGTGGATGGCGATCGTGCCGCCGAGCAGGAGCGTCTGGGCCACGATCCACACGACGGCAGGGCGTGGCGCGAAACGGGCGCCGAGCTGCATCGCCACCAGCACCAGCAGCGTCCCTTCGAAACCGTTGCACCGCGTGAGGACCATGACCATGACCGCCGCGCTCTCGATCAGCAGCGGCACGACGCCGCGGCCGAAGAGGTACAGGCCTCCAAAGAGCAGGAACGCGGACGCCCACGACGCGAGCCGCCAGAGGTCCCCTTGCGGCTGGATCAGCACGGGAACGCCCACCATGAGCCACATGACGGTTCCGATGCGCCGCTCGGTCATGGCATCAGGATGACACAGCCACATGGCACTCCTGAATAGGCCGAAAGTCATGGAGTGCCCGGTAGAGCGACCGGCACTGGCGGGCGGACGCAGCGGAGGCGACATTGGATCGCATGCTGATCATGATGATTTCGATGCTTCTCTCAACGTCCGAAGAGTTCGTGAAGGCCGTCTCCGCGCGCGACCTCACGACAGTGAACGCAATGCTGCAATCCGATCCCGCGCTCGCCGGCGCCAAGAGTCCGCGCGGTATTTCGGTGACGCTCGTCGCCCTCTTCAGCATTCCGAAAGGCGACGAGGCATTCCTCGACCCGAAGTCGAACGACGTCCTGCAGGCGGTGCTCGCGCGTAAGCCGAAGTTC
>DASXIH010000722.1:0-5573 GCA_036498125.1 Thermoanaerobaculia bacterium | reverse complement strand
CATCGGAAAAGCGTGGCGCGAGGAGAATTCGTTCGAGAGCTGCCTACCCGATCCGGCTACGCGGCTCGATGCCTACCTTTCGAGGCAAGAATCGAAATGGAACATTCCGAAAACGGTGGCCTCGGCATTCAATATGAAGAGCAAATGGCTTTCAGCTCACCTCATCAAGGATGACGAAAACCGACGTCTCGCTGTCCTGGTTGTAGAAAGTTTGAAGGGAAATCGTTTGAACAAACAGAGTATCGACGAGATAATGGTCGTGTCGGGCAGACTCGTTGCACATTTGATAACGACGCTTCGTTCCTTCGAGCCAGATCCCGCAGGTGCGGGCGAAAAGGGCTTCTAGCGATGGCGAGATTTCAGGACGTGATCGAGTACATCTGCCGCTTTTACGGCGGTTCAGCGCCGATGACACAGTTTCGTCTCGGTTTGACGCTCTACCTCACCGACTGGCGAAGCGCCATCGAACTCGGGCGTGCCGCGACCGATATTCGGTGGAAAGTCGAAAATCACAATCCCACCCCTGAGCAAGGAGACTTGGTCTTCTTGGTCATGGCCCGAACCTCCACGCCACCCGATTTCAGTGCGATCGACCATCCGAGAGAACCTCTTCCGGTTAATTTCGCTCTTCCCGATGAAGACCGTCGCACGATTGATTTCGTCCTGAAGGTCACGCGCCACATGGCTGATCAAGAGTTGATGCAACTTGTCTATTCCACATTTCCAATCATGACCCAGCCCGATCGTGCGCCTCTGAATCTTGTTGCCCTGGCGGAGCGATACAACCGCGAGTTCAGGCATCAGCAACGTTAGCTTCCAACGGTACCTACTGGGTGCGGTGTTTCCAACCCGCCGCAGAGATCCTAGGTTTGTGCGGCGAGGTTGAGTTTGAGTCAGTGTCAGTTCTCGGGCGCCTCACTCCCACTCGATCGTGCTGGGCGGCTTCGATGAGATGTCGTACACGACGCGGTTCACGCCGCGTACCTCGTTCACGATCCGCCGTGCGATGTGGTCGAGGATGTCGTGCGGCATGCGGTACCAGTCGGCCGTCATGAAGTCGCTCGTCGACACGGCGCGGACGGCGACGACGTTCTCGTAGGTCCGCTCGTCGCCCATGACGCCGACGCTCTTCACCGGGAGCAGCACGGCGAACGCCTGCGCGATGTCGCGGTAAAGGCCGGCGCGCCGGATCTCGTCGATCACGATCTCGTCGGCGTTCTGCAGGATCTCCACGCGTTGCGCGTTGACCTCGCCGAGGATCCGGACCGCGAGCCCGGGGCCGGGGAACGGGTGGCGCCAGACGAATTCTTCTTCGAGGCCGAGGTCGATTCCGAGCTGCCGCACTTCGTCCTTGAACAGCTCGCGCACCGGCTCGATGAGCTGCAGCCCCATCTTCTCCGGCAGCCCGCCCACGTTGTGGTGCGTCTTGATGACCGCCGACGGCCCTTTGATCGAGACCGACTCGATGACGTCGGGATACAGCGTCCCCTGCACGAGGAACTCGACCTCCGGGAGCCGCTTCGCTTCGTCTTCGAAGATCGCGATGAACTCGTTGCCGATCCGCTTGCGCTTGACCTCCGGCTCTTCGACGCCGGCGAGCTTCGCGTAGAAGCGCTCGCGTGCATCGACCGAGATGAAGTGCAGCCCGAGGCGATCGCTGAGCCGCGACGCGACCTGCACCGACTCGTTTTTCCGGAGTACGCCGTTGTCGACGAAGATCGCCGTGAGCTGATCGCCGATCGCCTCTGCCACGAGCAGCGCCGCAACCGTGGAGTCGACGCCGCCGCTGACGGCCGCAATTGCGCGCCGCGTTCCGACCTGCTGCCGGATCTCGTCGACCTTGCGGCGGCGGTAGTCGCCGAGGTCCCATGAAGGCTTGCAGCCGGCGATGTCGAACAGGAAGTTCTTCAGGATCTGCGTTCCGGCCTCGGTGTGCGTGACCTCCGGGTGGAACTGGATGCAGTAGCAGCGGCGGTCGCGGTTCTCGAACGCCGCGATCGGAGCGTTCGTTGACTTGGCCGTCACGCGGAAGCCCGGCGGCTCGCGGAAGATGCGATCGCCGTGGCTCGCCCAGACGCGCTGGTGCGGCGGCGTGTTCGTGAACAGCGGCGACTCGGCGGTCAGGTCGATCTCGGCGCGGCCGTACTCCCGCTCGCTCGCCGGCTCGACGCCGCCGTCAAGCAGGTAGGCCGTCATCTGCATGCCGTAGCAGATGCCGAGGATCGGGATGCCGAGGTCGAAAACCTCGCGCGAACAGATCGGGGCGGACTCGCCGTAAACCGACTGCGGACCGCCGGAGAAGATGATGGCGGTAGGCGCCATCGCGCGGATCTTCTCGACCGGATAGTCGAACGGATGAACGACCGAGTAGACGCGCTGGTCGCGGATGCGGCGCGCGATCAGCTGCGTGTATTGGGAACCGAAGTCGAGAACGAGAACGGTTTGCTCAGGCTGCACTTTCGGATTCTATCGTCCGATGCGGCGGGTGGGAGGGGCGCCGGCTCTGCCAACTGAGCCGGCGCCGGGGAGGTGGGAGTAATGCGGGAGATCTGAAGCAGTGCCCTGTTTGCTTCGACGAGATAATTCGGATCAGGTTCGCGGAAGTTGCTCCCCGTTTCCGAATCGTCACTGCTACAGCAGGTTCCGCAACTCTTTCCCTGGCTTGAACCGAATCGTATTGCCGGGCGGAATCTTCACTTCGACGCCGGTCTTCGGATTCCGGCCGATGCCCTTCTTGCGCTGCTTGACCTGAAACACGCCGAAGCCGCGCAGCTCGATGCGCTGCCCGCGCGCCAGCGCGTTACGCAGCCCTTCGATGACTGTATCGACCGCCTGCGCCGCTTTGACGCGCGAAATATCCGATACCTCGGCAACCTTGTTGACGATGTCTGCTTTGATCATCGTTTCCTCCGGTCTGGCGGATTATATCTCCTTTCGATGGAACGACATCGCATCGACAACTGGCTCAAGCACGTGCTGCTCTTCAAGCATCGCGCGGATGCGACGGAAGCCTGCAAGGGCGGACATGTGAAGGTGAACGGCCAGCGCGTGAAAGCCGCCGCACCCGTCCGCGAAGGCGACGTCGTCGAGTTCCTCCTCGGCAATCACTTCCGCCGCGTGGTCGTGACCGCCATCCCCGAGAACAACGTCTCCCGCGAGCTCGCCCGCACGATGTACGTCGACGAGACCCCGAAGCAGGAAATCGTCACCGAGCGCGTCACGAAAGTCTTCCGCGACCGCGGCACCGGCCGCCCCACGAAGAAAGAGCGCCGCGACATCGAGAAGTGGCGGGGGTGACTACCTTCCCTCGTACGCCCGTCTGAAATCGCGCACGGCTTGGGTGAGGGTGCCGCGATCGAGCATCGAGGCAAGCAGTGCGACGTCGAGGTCGGGGAGAAGCCGGCTGCGCTCCGCCCGGTCGAACGTTCCCTCGGTGAGGACATAGACCTCGATGACGCCTTTGCGCCAGTACCAGACTTCCTCGACGCCGAGCTTCCGGTAGATCTCCAGTTTGTCGATGCCCCGCTGCGTCCACTCGACTTCGATCGCAAGCTGTGGGGTGTTCCGTGGCTCGGTCCCGAACACATAGCACTCGTCGGCCTCGACGGCGCGCTTGAATCTCTTCTTCTTCAGCGTCCAACTGCCGAACGCCGACACCTCCATACCGCGGTCCATGCACCACGCTTCGAGGAGGCGTCCGATATACGACTTGATCTGCTCGTGATCCTTGGACGGGCTCAGGATCTCGACTTCGCCCTCCAGATAGCTGATCCGCGGCGCCGAATGATCGGCGCGCATCTCGATCAGCCGCTCGTAGTCGCTCCACGTGACATCGTGGAGGACGACGATGTGATCGGCGTCCGTCGTCTCATCGTGCTCGCGTAGCACAGCGGCCCTCGACATGGTCAAGTATACGGCTCACGGCGGCGCGTGCAGCTGTTCGACGCCGGTCAACCGCACGCGCAGACCGGCTCGCGGCTGGCGAAAGAGCCCGTCGCAAGGCTGTTGCGCCTTTCAGCAAGCGTCGCAGGCGTCCCCGCAGACGTTGCAGGCGTCTTTTCACGCGTCGGGAGGTCTCCGACGCGCTTCGGGAACCCTCCGACACGGTTCGGGAGCTTCCCGGCACGCTTCGGGAAGCTTCCGAAGTGCTTCGGAAAGTTTCCGACATGGTTCGGAAAGCTTCCGAAACACTTCGGAGTGTTTCCGACGCGCTTCGGAAAGCTTCCGACACGCTTCGGAGTGACTCCGACACACTTCGGAAAGCTTCCGAAACGTGTGGTCGACATAGCGCACGTGGTCGATGTACGCTCGGTAGCGGCAGAACCCACTCCGGTCGAAGGGAGAACGATATGCCCGCCCAGATCACCAATGGTCCCACCCCCATGCTGACTCCTGACGCTGCGATCGAGCAGATCCGCTCGTTTCGTGCGCAGATTCCGGCGGTGGCGATGCTCACGGAGGAGCAGCGAAAGCTGCTGCGCAACACCTCACAGACGGACGAGGCGATCGTCCAGGCATCGCTGAATTGCATCGGCGTCTCGAACGTGGTCTCGTCCGCCGTTGGGCAGCCGCTCGAGCGCGTCCGTGAGATCCAGCACGAGGCAATCCTCTGGAAGGCGGTCGAGTCCGAGGCGCGCAATCTCGTTGCTGGTCTGGCCGGCGCCAACGCGCTCCGCCGCGACTGGCTTGCGGTCCTCGGCGTCAACGCTTACGCGATCGCAACGCAGGCGGCGCGCGTCCCCGAGAACGAAGTGCTCGTGTCGCACGTCGAGGAGATCAGGCGGCTGAAGAAGCTCGCGCGCCGCAAGAAACGGGCGAAGGCGGCGCCGAAGGCCGAGAACAAGGAGTAACGCAGGAAGGGGGAGCGCGTCCGGACGCTTAGTGCTTCTTGGACTGCTCTTTCGCTTCCTGCTTCTTCTCGGCAGCTTCTTTCGCGGCGTTTTCGTGCTGCACCGCGACGACCTTGCCGTTGAACGCGTCGACGTTCACTTCGGTGACGCCCGGCTTCTTCGTGGCGATGTCGAACGAGTAGATCCATTTCCCGTGTTCGTTCTCGAGCTCTTCGCTCTTCACGGTGCCGGGAGCGGTCTTGAGTGCCGTGGCACGCGCCTGAGACATCGTGATCTTCGGTTTCACCTTCGCCGTGCCCGCGAACAGGCCGGCGGTGATGAGCGTCGTTGTGAGAACTGCCGTGATCGTTTTCCGGTTCATACTTTGGAGAATCGCCGGAGCCCCGAAAAAGATTGCGTAAATATTGGATGAACCATGGTCAAGCGATGGGCTATGAGTGGGACCCGGAGAAGGAGAAGGCGAACTATCGGAAGCACCGCGTCCTACCGACGACGCGCACACAACCCGTCATCCTGAGCCGCCGCACCCTGAGCGAAGCGAAGGGGGAGGACGGCGAAGGAACTCAAACTACGCTGCTTGTAGCCCGCGCGCCGCGCATTCGGAGATCCTTCGCTGCGCTCCGCGGCTTCGCCGCTCCGCCAAGCTTCCAAGAAACTCCCTGTGATTATGCGGCTTTGGTAAGGGTGTAGCCGAGCTGACGTGCTCGTTTTTCCATGGATCTG
>DASXIH010000721.1:0-8273 GCA_036498125.1 Thermoanaerobaculia bacterium | reverse complement strand
GGGTACGATGATCCAGCGCTACAAACTGGACGAGGCGGCGTACCGGGGCGAGCAGTTCGCGAACCACCATCGCGATCTGAAGGGGGCGAACGACATCCTCTGCCTCACGCGCCCCGCGGCCATCGAAGAGATCCATCGTCTCTACCTCGACGCGGGCGCCGACATCATCGAAACCAACACCTTCAACGCGCAGGCGATCTCGCTGGCCGACTACGACCTCCAGCAGTACTCCTACGAGATCAACCTCGCGGCCGCGCAGCTCGCGCGCAAGGCCGTCGACGCGGTGTCGACTCCCGACCGCCCCCGCTTCGTCGCCGGCTCGATGGGGCCGACGAACCGCACGGCGTCGCTCTCGCCCGACGTGAACAACCCCGCGTTTCGCGCCGTCACGTTCGACGACATCGCGGACGCGTACTACGAACAGGTGCGCGGCCTCGTCGACGGCGGCGTCGACATCCTGATGCCGGAGACGACGTTCGACACGCTCAATTTGAAAGCGGCGCTCTTCGCGATCGAGAAGTACTTCGACGACCACAAGCTGCGCCTCCCGGTCATCGCATCGATCACGATCACCGACGCCTCCGGCCGCACGCTCTCCGGCCAGACGGTCGAGGCGTGCTGGATCTCGATCTCGCACGCACCGCTGCTCGCCGTCGGCATCAACTGCGCCCTCGGCGCCGCCGAGATGCGGCCGCACATCGAGGAGCTCGCGTCGCTCGCCCCCTGCTACATCAGCTGCTATCCGAACGCCGGCCTTCCGAACGCCCTCGGCGAGTACGACCAGACGCCGTCGGAGATGGCCGAGCTGCTGCGCGAATACGCGTCGAACAACTGGATCAACCTCATCGGCGGCTGCTGCGGCACGACCCCCGAGTACATCCGCGACATCGCGAACGCCGTGAAAACGTTCCCCCCGCGCGTCCCGCCGCAGATCGAACCGCACCTCCGCCTCTCCGGCCTCGAGCCGCTCGTGGTGCGCGACGACTCCAATTTCATCATGATCGGCGAGCGCACCAACGTCACCGGCTCGCCGAAGTTCGCGCAGATCGTGAAAGCGGGGGACCTCGAGCCGGCGCTGGCGATCGCGCGGCAGCAGATCGACGGCGGCGCGAACATCCTCGACGTCAACATGGACGAGGGGCTGCTCGACTCCGAGAAAGTGATGGCGGAGTTCCTCAACCTCGTCGGCAGCGAGCCGGAGATCGCGCGCGTCCCGCTCATGATCGACTCCTCGAAGTGGAGCGTCATCGAGTCGGGCCTCAAGCGCACGCAGGGAAAATCGGTCGTCAACTCGATCTCGCTCAAGGAAGGGGAGGAAAAGTTCCGCGAGCAGGCGACGCTCGTGAAGCGCTACGGCGCCGCGGTGGTCGTCATGGCCTTCGACGAACAGGGACAGGCGGACTCGATCGAGCGGAAGGTCGAGATCCTCTCGCGCGCCTACCGCATCCTCGTGGAAGAAGTCGGCTTCGATCCGACCGACATCATCTTCGACCCGAACGTCCTCACCGTCGCCACCGGCATCGAGGAGCACAACAACTACGGCATCGGATTCATCGAGGCGGTCCGCGAGCTGCGCAAGCGCTTCCCCCTGGCGCACGCCTCGGGCGGCATCAGCAACGTCTCCTTCTCGTTCCGCGGCAACAAGGCGGTCCGCGAGGCGATGCACGCCGCGTTTCTCTACCACGCGATTCGCGCCGGCCTCACGATGGGCATCGTCAACGCCGGGCAGCTTGCGATCTACGAAGAGATCCCGAAGGACCTCCTCGAGCTCGTCGAAGACGTCCTCCTGAACCGCCGCGCCGACGCCACCGAGCGCCTCGTCACCTACGCCGACTCGATCAAGGGACAAGCAACGCAGCAGACCGAGAAACAGGCGGCGGCGTGGCGCAGCGGCAACGTCGAAGAACGCCTTTCGCACGCGCTCGTGCAGGGGATCGTCGACCACCTCGAGCCCGATCTCGAAGAGGCGCGCACGCAATACCCGAGCGCGCTCTCGATCATCGAAGGGCCGCTCATGGACGGCATGAACGTCGTCGGCAACCTTTTCGGCGCCGGGAAGATGTTCCTCCCGCAGGTCGTCAAATCGGCCCGCGTGATGAAGAAGGCGGTCGCCTACCTCCTCCCCTACATGGAGGCGGAGAAGAAGGCGGGCGAGTCGGCGCGCGGGAAGGTGCTGCTCGCGACGGTGAAAGGCGACGTCCACGACATCGGCAAGAACATCGTCGGCGTGGTCCTCGGCTGCAACAACTACGAAGTCCTCGACCTCGGCGTCATGGTGTCCGCCGACAAGATCCTCGACACTGCCGTGAAAGAGAACGTCGACATCATCGGCCTCTCCGGCCTCATCACCCCGTCGCTCGACGAGATGGTGCACGTCGCGCGCGAGATGGAGCGCCGCGCCATCCACAAACCGCTCCTCATCGGCGGCGCGACCACCTCGAAGCTGCACACCGCCGTGAAGATCGCGCCGCGCTACTCCGAGCCGACCGTGCACGTCCTCGACGCCTCGCGCGCCGTCGGCGTCGTCTCCTCGCTCCTCAGCAACGAGAAGCGCGATGCGCTGGTGCGCACGACGAGCGATGAGTACGCGCGCCTCCGCGAAACACAGAAGACGCGGGAGGTGGCGATGCTGCCGCTGGACGCGGCGCGCCGCCGCCGACCGTCGATCGCGTTCGGCAAGATCGAGAAGCCGTCCAACCTCGGCGTCCACGTGCTCGACGACGTTCCGCTCTCGGAGATCGAGCCGTTCATCGACTGGACGCCGTTCTTCGCTACGTGGGAGCTCCGCGGCCGCTATCCGCAGATCCTCGACGAGCCGCGCGCGAAGGAGCTGTACGACGACGCGCGCGAGCTGCTGCGCGAGATCATCGAGAAGCGGCTGATCCACGCCCGCGCGGTCTACGGCATCTGGCGCGCGCGCCGGAACGGCGACGACGTCGAACTGCTCGACGCCGGTGCAACCATCCACACGCTCCGCCAGCAGCAGCAGACGACGACCGGACAAAACTTCGCCCTCGCCGACTTCGTGAGCGAGAGCGACGACTACATCGGCGGCTTCGCGGTGACGGCCGGCATCGGTGTCGAAGACCTCGTCGCGCGCTTCCAGCGCGACCACGACGACTACAACTCCATCATGACGAAGGCGCTCGCGGACCGGCTGGCCGAGGCGCTCGCGGAGAAGCTGCACCGCGACGTGCGGCGGGGCTGGTACGCGAAGGACGAGAGCCTCTCGAGCGACGAGCTGATCGCGGAGAAGTACCGCGGCATTCGTCCGGCGCCGGGCTACCCCGCGTCACCCGATCACACCGAGAAGGGGACGCTCTTCGCGCTCCTCGGCGCGGAAAAGATCGGGATCAGCCTGACGGAATCGTTCGCCATGTCGCCCGCCGCGTCGGTGAGCGGCTTCTACTTCGCGCATCCCGAATCGCGCTACTTCGCCGTCGGCAAAATCGGCCGCGACCAGGTCGCCGACTACGCCGCGCGAAAAGGGATAACCCTCGAAGAAGCCGAACGCTGGCTCGCCCCCAACCTCGCGTACGAGCCGAGCGAGGCAGAGGTGGGGGCAGCGAGCCGTTAAGACGGTCCGCGCGAGAGCCACGCCCCTCACCCGGCGCTTCGCGCCACCCTCTCCCGCGGGGAGAGGGAGTTGTGCAACGTCGCCCCTCTCCCTCCGGGAGAGGGTGGCCCCGAGCGAAGCGAGGGGACGGGTGAGGGGCGTGGCTCGCGCGAAAATCGTGTTAGCGGATCCCGCTGACCTGCCGGATGACGACGGTCTGCAGCGCGCCCTCGGACGAGTCGTAGACGGAGATCACGCGGATCGTTACCGGCTCATTCGATCCGGTGACGTTCATCCCGGTGTTCACCGCTCCGACCGTGAAGTTCACGCCGTCGCTTGCACCGGGTGCGAGCGTGAGGTCGAACGGCACCCTATCGTTCACCCGATAGCCGCCCGCCTCGCCGATGCTCGACACCTCGACCCGCTTCAGCGTGATCGGAATCGACGCCCGGTTCGTCACCGACAGCCGGAAGCTCACCGGGATGCCGCCGGTCACGTACTCCGCCGCGCCGGGCATGGTGCTGGTCTGGTCGAGACGCACCTCCGGATCGGGGATCTTGCCCCCCGCGGTGTGGTTCATCGAGCAGGCGGCGAGGAGGAGAACGGCGGCGGCAACCGTGAGCTTTTTCATGTTGGTCATTTCACGTAATTGAGCATCTCTTTCGCGGTCGCGACGTCGCGGCCGGTCGGAGCGAGCTCGATGTACTTCTGCAGGTTCACCTTCGCCTCGGCGTTCTTGCCCGCGCGCACATAGATCATCCCGAGCTCGTAATACGCCGGGGCGAACTTGTCGTCCGCCGCGATCGCCTGCTTCAGCAGCGGCTCGGCCTCGTTGTCCTTCCCCGAGTTGATCAACTTCGCGGCGTCGTTGAAGAGCGCCGACGGATTCGCAGGCATCTTCTTCCTGAACTCGGCCGCCTTCGCCGAGTTCCCCGTCGCGGTGTAGGAGTCGTAGAGGATCTCCGCCATGTCGGCGTTGTCGGTGTCGTACTCGAGCGCCTTGTTCGCGGAGGCGATCGCCTTCGGATAATCCTTCTTCCGGAGATAGAGGCCGGCGAGCGCTTCGTGTCCCACGATCAGCTCCGGCTTCGCGGCGACCGCCTCTTCGATCTTCGCGATCGCCTCGTCGGTCTTGCCCTCGTTCGCGAGCTTTGCCCCCTCGTTGTATGCGACGACGGCCGGATCGGCCTTCGGCGCGGTGGCGGCCGCCGGCGTGGCGGCACTGGCAGGCGGCAGCTCGACGTCCTTCTTGTTCGGCTCACCGAGCTTCAGCTTGACGTCGTTGAACGTCGCCGACTGGTGCCCCGGCGCGGAGTAGACGATGTCGTACTGAATCGTGCCGTCGAGAACGAAGATGGCGTACGTGCCGTCCTTGTCGACCTTGTACTCCTTCTTGAACGTCCGGCCGGCGCCCTTGACCGACGTCATCAGAATCGTGGCGTCCGGAATCACCGCCTTCGTGGAGGCGTCCGTGACCTTCCCGCTGATGCGCGCCTCGCCGACGGCGAAGAGATTGGCAGCCGTACCAAGCGCAACCAGCATCGTGAAAGCGAGTGTTCTCCGCATGTCGTTTCTCCCCTGTTCGAGTCTCGAATTCAGAACGAATGGCGCCAAATCACCATTCCGCTTCATTGTGTCACCCGAATCCCCTCATCCGGCCTTCGGCCACCTTCTCCCCGCTCCGCGGGGCGAAGGGTAATGACGCACGCTTTTTCGTAATTACCCCTCGCCCCGCGAAGCGGGGAGAGGGTGGCCAAAGGCCGGGTGAGGGGCGTGTCATGCCGCTCCGGATCATCACCGAAGAGACTTGAGGAGTCCCGCGGCGGCATCACCGCAGTTGAACGTGTGCTCCCTGACACCGCCGGTACATTCGACTCCGACGACGTGTCTCCTGTCCTTCACCACGATGTGAGCGATGTCACCGCTGTAGACACGCAACTCGTCGGGATCGAGCTTCGCCGCGTCCTTCGCGAAGCCGCGGTAGAAGGTGTCCGCTTCCCATCCCGTCCACTTTCCGAGCCGGTACTCTTGTGCGGCTGCGAAGGAGCCATAGCCCCCCTCCATCCCAAGGCCGCGTTCTTCCCGCTTCTCGAAACCAGCGTTCGTCAACGCTTCATCGAAAGGCACCTTGAAAACCGTGAGCGTCATCGGCGGGTCTTCGGCGTCCCATTGCGTCTCCGCGAGCTGCTTCGCGTAGTGCGGCGGCCGGATGCCGATGTCGCACTGCTCGGCTTCCCGGTCATCTGCCTCCACCGGCTCGACGACTGCCGTCCATCCCCGCGGTAATTCGAATCGGACGCCGCACTGCGGAAACGTGTGAATCGCCAGGAGCAGCAGCAGCGCGTTCACTTGTCGAAGCTCAGGTAGGTCTGGTCCTTGAGGCCGCGTTCGTAGTCCTGGAGGAGGCGCATTCCTTCGTTCGGCTTGAGGCGGTCGGCTTTGATCGCGGCGTCGATCTGCGCCTTCATGCGCTTCTCCATGTCGCGGCCGTCGTACTGCGTCATCGCGAGCACGTCGCCGATCGACTGGCCGGCGATCTCCTCTTCGATGTAGAAGCCGCTCTCCTCGTCGTCGTCGAGAAAGACGTGCACCTCGTTGACGCGGCCGAAGAGGTTGTGGATGTCGCCCATGATGTCCTGGTAGGCGCCGGTGAGGAAAATGCCGAGGTAGTACGGCTCGCCAGCGCGGAGCTCGTGGAGCCGGAGCGTCTCGCGGACGTCGTTGAAGTCGATGTACTTCGAGACCTTGCCGTCGGAGTCGCAGGTGATGTCGACCAGCGTCGACTCGAGCTGCGGCTTCTGATTCAGCCGATGGATCGGAACGATCGGGAAGAGCTGCCCCAGCGCCCAGTGGTCGAGCAGCGACTGGAACACCGAGAAGTTGCAGATGTGCTGGTCCGCCAGCTCGATCTTGAGGTCGCGCAGATCCTCGGGGACGTCTTCCGCATCCATCCCCTGCACCAGCGACTGCATCCGCTCGGCGAGCTCCCAGTAATCCGACTCCACGCGCGCCTTCACGTCGAGCGAGAGGAGCCCGAACTCGAACATCGTCTGCACCTGCTCCTTGATCTGCTGCAGGTCGTGCCACGACTCGTTCAGGTTCGCCTCGTTCAGGCGGCGGTCGATGTCCTCGATCTCGCGAATCAGCTTGTGGTTCGCCGTCTTGACGACGCGCGGCTCCATCGGCGTCTTCTCGATCGCGCCGAACGCCTGGACCACGAGCACCGAGTGATGCGCGACGATGGCGCGGCCCGACTCCGAGACGATGTTCGGATGCGGCACCTTCTCGTCGTCGCAGACGTCGCCGATGTTGTAGACGATGTCGCTCGCGTACTCCTCGAGCGTGTAGTTCATCGACGAGTGGAACTCCGAGCGCGAGCCGTCGTAGTCGATCGCGAGACCGCCGCCGACGTCGAGATACTCCAGCGGGTGCCCCATCTTGTAGAGCTTCGCGTAGTACATCGCCGCCTCGCGGACGGCGCGCTTGATCGTGAGGATGTCGGGGATCTGCGAGCCGATGTGGAAGTGGAGCAGCTTGAACGCCGACTCCATCTTCGCCTCGCGCAGGATCTCGATCGCCTCCAGGATCTCCGCCGTCGAGAGGCCGAACTTCGCGTGCTCGCCGCCCGACGTCGCCCACTTCCCCTTTCCCTTCGTGAGGAGGCGGACGCGGATGCCGATCCACGGCTCGACGTTCATTTCCGCGGCGATCTGCGCGATCGTGCGGATCTCCGACAGCTTCTCGGCGATCAGGATGACCTTCTTCCCGAGCTTGCGGCCGAGCATCGCCATGCGGATGTAGGTCGCGTCTTTGTACCCGTTGCAGACGATGAGCGAGTCGGGATCCTGGTGGAGCGCGAGGCCGGCGAAGATCTCCGGCTTCGAGCCGACTTCGATCCCGTAGTTGAACGGCTTGCCGACGTCGAGGATCTCCTCGACGACCTCGCGGAGCTGGTTCACCTTGATGGGAAACACGCCGCGGTACGAGCCTCGGTAGTTGTTCTCCGCGATGGCGCGGTTGAACGCGTGGTTCAGGGTCTCGACGCGGTGGCGGAGGAGGTCCTGGAACCGGATGAGGATCGGCGTGTCGAGGTTGAGCGATGCCGCCTCACGCACCACGTCGAGGATCGGGATCGTCGTGCCGCGGTCCTGCGACGGCGCCACCGCCATCTCGCCGTTCGCCATGACGCCGAAGTACCCCGCGCCCCAGCGGTCGATCATGTACAGCTCCGTGGAGTCTTCGATGCTCCACGGATCCTGATTCTGCTGCGGGACCAATTCTGGGGCCGTGCTCACGGGGCGAAAGAATAGAACAATTTCGAGGTCACACCGGCAACGGCATCGGAGCCGAGCATTTTGATAGAATTCCTCCCGGTCCAACTCCTTCATGGCGAAGCGATCAACGGAGAAGCGCCGCAGGCAACGGATGCCGACGCTGGGCGATGACGAGCTCGACGTCCAGTCTTACTGTCGCTACGTCGCGCCGCGTCAAGACTTCAGACAGATTCCGCTTTGGCCGCCGGATGCATTCGCGATCGTAGCAGCGCTCTTGCAAAAGTCCGGCGCCTACGTTCACGTCGTCGATAGGTGGCCGCCCACCGGGCGCAGATGGATCGACCGCGTGAAGTCGGTCGCACTTCGATGGCGGCGTGCTGCAGCAGCCCGGGATCGAAAGCGCTTACCGCCCGAACTGGATAAGTGGTGGTCAGAATTCGTTA
>DASXIH010000720.1:0-5046 GCA_036498125.1 Thermoanaerobaculia bacterium | reverse complement strand
ACTATCGCGGCGTCGGGTATCTCAACACCGGCAAGTTCGAACAGGCGGTCGCCGACTTCGAGAAGACCTCCGGCCCCGGCGACACGAACCTCGGCGACCTCAACGCGCTGATGCAGCGCGCCAAGACGAAGCTCGAAGCCGCCAGCGCTCCGCCTCCCGAGCCGCCGCCGCAGCCGCAACCGCAGATCGCGCAGCGTCCCGCCCCGCAGCCGGTCGCTCCCGTGCCGGTTCCCGTTCCCGCCGGACCGTCGATCGATCCCGCGCTACGCCAACGCGTCCAGGCGGCGATCGCCGGCGCGAACACGAGCCTCGGCAATGCGCGCAACCGCAAAGCCGGCGGGTCGCCGCAGTACACGCAGGCGATGCAGTCCCTCGCCGAGGCGAATGCGAAGGCGAACACCGCGAAGTCGAATGATGATTTGAACGCCGCCCTCGCCTCCGCGCAAAACGCCTCGCTCTACGCCGACTCCGCGCCGGCGCCCGGCGCGCCGCCGAAACCGGTGCAGACCGCGGTGGTCACTCCGCGGCCCGTTGCCGCCGCCGACATGGCGCTCGGCGACTACCGCTCCCAGCTCCGCAGCGCGCTCACGAACTACTTCGCCGGCGACTTCGAGACCGCCTCGCTCGGCTTCGAGTCACTCTCGAAGTCGATGCCGAACAACGGCTGGGTCTGGGCCTTCCTCGGCGCCTCGCGCTACTCGCAATACGCCTTCGAAGCCGACGACAACTACAAGTCGCAGGCGGTCGACGCCTTCCGCCGCGCCAAGTCGTCGCCGAACTTCCGAAAAGGCGGACTCCCGCAGAAGTACTTCTCGAAGCGCATCCGGAAGTTCTTCGACACGCTGGGGTAATTCCTCTGGAGGGGCGGACGCCCTCGTCCGCCCGCGCGGCGCAGCCGCGCTAACTTCCGGGACGTAACCGACCTGTCATCCTGAGAGGCTGTAAAGAAATCGAATACAACCCCACCGACGACGCACACACAACTCGTCATCCTGAGCCGCCGAACCCTGAGCGAAGCGAAGGGGAAGGACGGCGAAGGACCTCAAACTACGCTGCTTGTAGCCCGCGCCGCGCATTCGGAGACCCTTCGCTGCGCTCCGCGGCTTCGCCGCTCCGCCAAGCTCAGGATGACGGAAACGAGAGCTGGCGGAGCAGCGAAGGACCTCCCGGGTAAATCGCAGGGGGTCCTTCGCCGTCTTCGCGGCTCAGAGGCTGTGAAGGAATCGCCTGCGGGAGCGATTCGGCTTCTTGTTCGGTTGGAGGAAGTGTGATCGTGAGTTCATCTGCTGGAATGCGGTGCGACTCGGAAGCCCGGGTCGAGAGTGGGTTGAGTCGGTAAGACGAGCAAGTCGGTCCTGCGCTTGGGCGAGATCGGTTTTTCGTTCCTTGCGCTCACGCCAGAGCCCATGTCCGCCGCATGTTGTGTGTGAGCGCGTGCAGCAGGACCACACTGAGCACCTTTTCCGTACCACGGACGAGGAACCGGAGCATGCCTTGCGCGCGGAACTGCGCGTTGACCCATTCGGCCGTGGCACCACGTCGTTTATAGAGTTCCTTGGCTTCATCGGTGGCCATCCGGGCCCGCCACTCGCGCACGGCCGGGCTGTCACCGGGACGGACATCGGTCGGCTTGCGGTCTTCGGATGGGCGCTGCCGAAGAGGAGCGATGACCTGGCATCCCCGCTCGGCCATTTCGTTTACGTTCTCGAACGAGGTGCAACCTCCATCGGCGAGCCACTCCCCAGGACGACGCTGATGCTGCTCTTCGATTTGTTCGGCCAGAGGAAGCATTGCGTGTAGATCCGTTCCTTCGTTGTTGACGTCCGCGGCAAGGACCACGCTCGCGTCCGTATCCGTGGCCAGATGGACGTTGAAGGCTGGTCTGAACCCTCCGTCGGCCATCTTCATGACTCGTGACTCAGGGTCGGTAGTCGATACGCGCGCTTCCGTTTTCTTCTTCCCGTTGTTCGAGCGCTTCCGTTTCTCCGCTTCCTTCATCTCTTCCAGCGCCCGTTCAATACGCTCGCGGCGCTCGTCCTCGGCACGCTCGCGCGCACTCTTCTCACGCCGACTGGCCGGCGCTGCCTCGTCATCGATCTCACTCTCGAGACGCTCGACCTGTTGTTGCGCGATCTTCTCGAGCTTGCCTCGCGTGCGGAACGAGGACGCTCCGGCCGAGGCCCGAACCTTCATCCCATCTTGGGAGACTCGCCGGATCTCCACCAGCCCAGATGCCATCAACAGCGCGATGCTTTGCCTCAACAGATCCTTCAAACGATCGGCCGCAACATTCCGGAAGTCCGACAACGAGTGGTAGTTGACCGGAACTCCGCCGCAGATCCACTGGTACGCCAGATGGTCCCGCGTCAGACGCTCAATCTCCCGCGCCGATCCCACCCCTTCCAACGTCGCGTAAATCCAGAGCGCCAGATAGATCTGCGGGTCCACCGCAGGCCGCCCAGCGCTTCCTTCGCGCGAGCGGATCACCGCGTAGAACGCCTCCAGATCCAGTCGTTCAACGTACGCCCAAACCGCTCGCGCCGGATGCTCCTCGCCTAGCATCCCTTCCAGGTCCATCGGCACGAATCGCAGCTGCGCCCGATTCGCTTGAAGTGTTCGCGCTGGAAGATCGTCTCGTCTCTCGCCCATGAAAACGATCCTACGGCTTGTTCCGCTTTTCCACAGCATCCGCGATTTCTTCACAACCTCTCAGGATGACAGGGGAAACTAGAGCGACGGAACCGAGCCGCCGTTGCCGCCGCCGCTGAACGTGCCGCTGTCGTTCGAGTCGGACATACCGCTCTCGCCGCCGACCGCTTCACGCACCTGCTCGACCACCTTCGCCATTCCGCCGGCTTCTTTCACGCGGCGCGCGGCCGCCATGCCTGCGGTGACCGCAGCAGCGGCAGCAGCCGCCGTCGCGGCAACGGCTCCGGCGCGCTTGGCAACCTTCTTCGCGCGGCCTTTTTTCGCAGCAGCCTTCGCAGCCGGGCGCTTCGCAGCAGCCTTCTTCGCGGCGGGACGTTTCGCGGCGGGGCGCTTGGCAGCGGCCTTCTTCGCCGCCGGACGCTTCGCGGCGGCTTTCTTCGCAGCCGGACGCTTTGCGCTCTTCGCGCTGCGCTTCGCAGCGGATTTTTTCGCGGCCGCTTTCTTCGCTGGAGCTTTCTTCTTCGCCGCGGCTTTCTTGGAGGATGAGGACGACTTGGAGGATTTCTTCGAGGAGGCCTTCTTGGATGACTTCTTCTTCGCAGCCATTCGCTGTCTCCTATTCATTCAAGACGGATTCTGCGTGGCAATTTCGTTGCACGAATCAATCTAGTCGAACATGTTGCGATTGTCACGCCTGCGCGACCTTGTCCTGATCTCGATCGCGTTCGCGCTTTGGGGAGTCGCGGCGGCGTGCTCGATTTACCTCTTCGTGCTCAATCGGCGCATGACCCGTGAGCTCGTGCAGCACACCTGGCGCGAGCCTGTCATCGTCTACGGCAAGGGCGATGCCGAGGTCACGCGGCTCTACGGCGCCGACTGGCGGCCAACGCCGCTGATCTCCATCGACAGCATCCCGAAGTACGTCGGCAATGCCTTCATCGCCGCCGAAGACGTCCGCTTCCACCACCACATCGGCGTCGACCCGGTCGGGATGGTGCGCGCCCTGATGACCGACCTTCGCGCCCACGGCATCGCGCAGGGCGGCTCGACCATCGATCAGCAGATCATCAAGGGCCGCTACCTTTCGTTGCAGCGCACCTGGCGCCGGAAGTTCACCGAGATCCCGCTCGCGATCTCGCTCGACCTCCGGATGCCGAAGGACGAGATCCTCGAGATCTACCTCAACGACGTCTACCTCGGACACGCGAACGGCAAGCCGGTCCTCGGCATCGACGAAGCCTCGCGTCTCTACCTCGGCAAAATCCCGTCGCGGCTCCGCGTCGACGAGGCGGCGCTTCTCGCCTCCATCGTCCGCGCGCCGAACCGCGACACGCCCGAGAAGCGTCCCGACATCGTCCGCGCCCGCCGCGACGCGATCCTGAAGATCATGCGCGAGCACGGCTGGATCGACGACGGCCAGTACCGCGAGGCCGTCGGTCGTGACGTCGAGTTCGTCGAGGGGTCCGTCCCGCAGGCGCCGTATCCGTACTACGTCCGCGCGCTTCGGAGCGAGATCGTGAAGAACATCGGCGTCCGGCCGGTGATCGAGGGCGGACTGAAGATCTACGCCGCGATCGACCCGAAGGCGCAGGCGGCGGCCGAGCGCGTCGCGTCGCGGGTTCCGCCGTCGCTCGAGTCGCGCTTCCCCTGGATCCGCGCCGAGGCGCGGACCGAGCCGCCGCAGACCGCGATCCTCTCCGTCGATCCGCACGACGGCGGCATCCGATCCCTCGTCGGCGGGACGAACTTCAACGTCTCGCCGTTCGACCGGACGTCCAGCATGCGCCGGCAGCCCGGCTCCGCGTTCAAGACCTTCGCGTACCTCGCGGCCATCAACTCCCGCCGCGCGACGACCGCGTCGCTCCTCCTCGATGCGCCGCTCTCCATCGACGTGAGCGGCAACGAGACGTGGCAGCCGCACAACTACGACGAGCGCTATCGCGGACGCGTGACCGTCCGCGAGGCGTTCGAAGAATCGCTGAACGTCCCGACCGTCCGCCTCACGCAGACCGTCGGCCTCAAGCGCGTCATCGGCACCGCCGAGTCGTTCGGCTTCGGCGAGAAGTTCACCGACATCCCCGCGCTGCCCCTCGGCGTGACCGAGGTGACGATGCGGGAGCTGACGGCGGCGTACACGCCGTTCCCGAACCTCGGCGTCCGCGTCGAGCCGTACCTCGTCCGCGAGATCCGCGACGCGCGCGGCAAGCGGCTGTTCGAGCATCGTCCCGAGGAGAAACGCGTCGCGCCGGCCGATGCGACGTACGTCGTCCACACCTTGCTCCGCGGCGTCGTGCAGCGCGGCACCGCCGCGCGCCTGAAGCGCTACGGTCTCGGCTACGTCGCCGGGAAGACCGGCACCACGAGCGACTACCGCGACGCCTGGTTCGTCGGCTACAC
>DASXIH010000719.1:0-7882 GCA_036498125.1 Thermoanaerobaculia bacterium | reverse complement strand
GGCTACATGCGGCTCCTCAGCGCCGAGTTCGTGGCGAAGTTCCCGAACCGGATTCTGAACATCCACCCGTCGCTCCTCCCCGCGTTCCCCGGCGTCGACGCGCAGAAGCAGGCGGTCGAGTACGGCGTCCGCGTGTCGGGCTGCACCGTGCACTTCGTCGACGAGAACCTCGACGCCGGCCCGATCATCGTGCAACGGGCCGTCGAGGTGCGCGGCCGCGACAACGCCGACTCACTCGCGGCGCGCATCCTGGAGCAGGAGCACGAAGCGTACGTCGAGGCGCTGGTTGCGTTGTCGACGCGGACCTGGCGGGTGGACGGGCGGCGCGTGGTGTTCGAGTAGAGGTTACGAGGTTGCGAAGTTACGAGGTAGGCCGGACGACCGAAACCTCGCAACCCCGCAACCCCGCAACCGCGGCGCGCAGCGCCGCATCAGAACGGCCAGAACTTACGCCACCATGACTGCTTCTCGACGCTCGCCCCTGCGATCGCGGGGATGTTCTGCTGCGAGCCGGGGGCGGTGACGGTGATCGAGCCGACCGACTGTCCGGCGCGGACGGGGGCGGTGACGCTGCCGCCGTGGAACGCGACCTTCACGCCCCCCTCTTCGCCGCGTTTCACGAGCGCTTTCGCATCTTGCGCGGCGACGGCGGGGACCGTTTTGGCGGCACCGTCAACGACGGTGGCGTCGCCGACTTTCGCCCCTTTTTTCAGGACCGTCGACATCGAGTACTGCGCGAACGCGGTCGCGAGCAGGCGCTGGGCGATGCCGAAGGAGCTCTGCGGACCGTTCGGCGTGCGAGCGCCCATGACGACGCAGATCAGCTCGAGGTCGCCGCGCTTCGCCGAGGCGGTGACGCAGTAGCCGGCGGGTCCCGAGTAGCCGGTCTTGATGCCGGTTGCGGCGTCGTAATAGTTGACCTTGTGCGGATTGATGAGGTGATTGGGATTCGTGAGACCCGCGGTGAACGTGCCGTTCGAGAACGGCATCGTCGCCGTCTTCGCGTATTCACGGATCAGCGGGTACTTCATGACCTCGATGCCGAGGATCGCGAGATCGTGGGCCGACATCTTGTTGATCAACGTAGGATTCGCGGAGTTCGGCAGCCCGTGCGGATCGTAGAAGGTCGTCTGGTTGAGGCCGAGCTGCTTCGCGCGCTGATTCATGATGTCGGCGAAGGCCTCCTCCGATCCGGCGATCTTCTCGGCGAGCATGACCGCGGCGTCGTTCGCCGACTGGATCATGAGCGCCGCCAGAAGGGTCTGCACGGAGAACTGCTGCCCTTCCTTGGCGTAGATCTGCGAGCCGCCCATCTTCGACGCGCGCGCCGAGGTGGTGACCATATCGGTGAGGTGAAGACGTCCGGCCTGGATGTCTTCCATGACGATGAGCGCCGTCATCATCTTGGCCATCGACGCGGTCGGCAGCGGGACGTTCGCGTTCTCCTCGAACAGCACGCGTTTTGTCGTCGGCTCGATGACATATGCAGCGGTGTAGCCCTTGCCGGTCGTATCGACCTGCGCCCCTTTCGCGACGCCTCCGCCCTCTTCCTGGGCAAACAGCGGTACGGCCAGCGCGAACGCGAACAGGACGGCGAAACACTTCTTCATCCGAACACTCCTTAGGTTAGTTGAGAGCGCGAAGTGCACGCGGCGTACCGGGTTTACGAACGCAGACAGGAATGTCTGCGCTCCATGGAGAGCAGACATTCTTGTCTGCTGCCCTACGACGCCGCCTTCCTCGTCTTGGTGCTCCTCGAGGTCCGCGGGATGGAGCTGATCACGGTCCAGTCGTGTTTGTGCACGACGACCGGCTCATTCTGTTTCGGCCAGAGGTCGATCGGGATGTAGTAGTACCCGTCGCCGAGCACGCGTGACTTGATTGCGAGGTCGCGCATCGATTTGCAGAGACCCTTCTTTCCTCGGATGGCGCTCCGCTCGACGATGATTCCCGTCGTCTCGCCGATGCCATCGAAGATGCTGATCTCCGCGCAGAGAGAATTCACTAACGTCATTGCAGCCGACTCCTGAACATCTGGCGGGACTTATTAGCAAGTTCTGTGCTCATAACCTTAGAATCCGGCGATGGCCGACCCGAAACCTGCCCGAATGCGCACTCTGCTGCGCGACGCCCGCGACATCGTCTGGCGCGCCAGGTTCCGGCTCCTCCTCGGCCTGCCGCTCATGCTGGTCAACCGGCTGTCCGGGCTCCTCCTCCCCGCCACGACGAAGTGGCTGATCGACGACGTCATCATCAAGCACCAGCACGATCTGCTCTGGAAGATCGTCCTGGCCGCCGCCGCGGCGTCGGTCATCTCCGCGATCACCGACTACACGCTCGCGCAGATCCTCGGGATCGCCGCGCAGCGGTCGATCACGGAGCTGCGCGTGAAGCTGCAGGAGCACGTGCAGCGGCTCCCGATCAACTACTTCGACACGACCAAGACCGGCGTCCTCGTGTCGCGCGTGATGAACGACGCCGAGGGGGTCAGGAACCTCGTCGGAACGGGGCTGGTGCAGCTCCTCGGAGGATTGATCACCGCGGGGATCGCGATCGCGATCCTCTTCTACTTCAGCGCGAAGCTCGCGGCGATCATCCTGGTCGTGGTCGTCGTGTTCATGACGATCCTCTTCTTCGCGTTCAAGACGGTGCGGCCGATCTTCAAGAAGCGCGCGGAGCTGAACGCGACCATCACGGGCCGCCTGAACGAGAACTTCTCCGGCATCCGCGTGGTGAAGGCGTATCGCGCGGAGAAGCGCGAGACGCGCGTCTTCGCCCACAACGCGCACGACCTTTTCCGGAACGTGATGGCGACGATGCGGACGGTCTCCGGCGTCGGGGCGCTCACCTCGGCGCTCGCGGGAATCGTCGGCGTCGCGGTGCTGGTCGTCGGCGGCAACGAGGTGATCGCGGGCCGGATGACGATCGGCTCGCTGGTCTCGTTCACGCTCTACCTCGGCCTCGTCGTCATGCCGATCGTGCAGATCGTGGCGATCGGAACGCAGCTGTCCGAGGCGTTTGCGGGACTGGAGCGGATGCGGGAAGTCCTCGGCGAGATCACCGAGGACGCGGACGACAAGACCAAACCGGCGACGCCGGACATCCTCGGTGAGGTTGAGTTCCGCGACGTCTCGTTCGAGTACACGGAGAACACGCCGGTGCTGCGCGACATCCACCTGCTGGCGCAGGCGGGGCAGTCGGTGGCGCTGGTCGGGCCGTCAGGCTCCGGCAAGAGCACGCTCGTCTCGCTCGTGGCGGCGTTCCACCGGCCGACGAGCGGCAAGATCCTCGTCGACGGCCGCGACCTCAACGAGATGCGGCTCGGCGACTACCGAAGCCACATCGCAATCGTGCCGCAGGACTCGTTCCTCTTCGCCGACACGATCTACAACAACATCGTCCTCGGCAATCCGCACGCGACGCATGAAGAGGTGATGCGCGCCTCGAAGATCGCGCACGTCGACGAGTTCACGGAGTCGTTCACCGACAAGTACGAGACGATCGTCGGCGAGCGCGGGGTGCGGCTCAGCGGCGGGCAGAAGCAGCGCGTCGCGATCGCGCGCGCGATCGTCGCCGATCCGCGGATCCTCATCCTCGACGAGGCAACGTCGTCACTCGACAGCGAGAGCGAGGCGATGATCCAGGACGGCCTCCACTCACTGATGAAGAACCGCACGACGTTCGTCATCGCACACCGCCTGTCGACCATCCGCCGCGCCAGCCAGATCCTGGTGCTCGAAGAAGGCCGGATCACCGAACGCGGCTCGCACGCCGAGCTGATGGCCCTCGGCGGCAAGTACCGCGCGCTGTACGAGAAGCAGTACGGCGTCCAGGTGAATCTGTTCGTGAATCCGGGCGAAGAGTTGGCGGATCTCGCCAAGGCTTAGCCGCGGAGCGGCGATATCTCATTAGCCCCGCGCGTAAGCGCGGGGATCGCGAGGCAATCGCATCGAAGAGCCGCGGAGCGGCGACATCTCACGAACGAACGAATGTCGCCACTCCGCGGCTAATGGTTTCGTGGATCCTTCGTACCCGGCGCTTACGCGCCGGGCTAACGGGATTGCGCCGCTCCGCGGCTGAGTCCACGAAGGGCTTAAGCTTTCAGTTCCACGTTCCAGTACGCCTCATCGAGGAAGTTCTTCCAGATGTCGGGGTAGGTGCGTCCCTGGAGGCGGTGGAGCGGGTGCCACTTCGGACGGACGGGCGTCCGGCGGAGGCGCATGTCGGACTCGCCGAGGAGCTTGTTTCCTTTGCGGACGTTGCACGGGAGACAGGCGCAGACGACGTTCTCCCACGTCGACTTTCCGCCGCGCGAGATCGGCACGACGTGGTCGAGCGAGAGTTCGGACGACGGAAACTTCTTGCTGCAGTACTGGCAGCGGTTCTGGTCGCGCAGATAGATGTTGCCGCGCGAGAACTTCACTTCCTGGCGCGGCAGCCGGTCGAACGACAGGAGCTGCACGACGTGCGGGATGAGGATGTTGCGCGTCGGGGTGCGGACGTAGTTGTCTTCGGCCTGGACCGGGATGTCCGCCCAGTTCACGAAGTCGTAGGTGCGGTACTCGGCGTCGACCGCGCGAACCTGTCCCTTGTACAGGAGCGTCAGAGCACGACGGACGGACGTGATCTGGACGGCTTGAAACACGCGATTGAGGACCAGCACGTGACCGTCGAGCATTACCCTCCCTGAAACACGCACCAGGACGGCTGTGCTTCCCAACCGCTCGAATACACTGCCGCTCACTTGCATGATACCTGCGTGTCCGCCGGCAGCCAATCTTGCAAAACCTCGTAATCTGATAGATAGTTAGGTCCAAGACGAATCCGCAAGCCGGGCGTTTAAGGGTGTGTTTTGGGAGGCTTTATGCGAGTGTTTCCTCGGTTCGCTCTCGTTGTCGCCGCGCTGCTCTCAGCGGTGCCCCTCGTCGCACAGTACCAGGCAGGCTGTCCGCTGACGCTGGTCGCGACGAACCCCAGTGCCACGAATTTCGGTACATCGCCGCACGGCGTGTTCCGCTACACCACCGGCTCGTCCGACCAGGTGTTCGTGCTCCGCGGGCAGACGCTCACGACCTACACGGTCAACACGACGGGCGATCTCCAGGTGGCGCGTGAGGACCTGATCGGGTCGATGGCGGCCCGCGAGACGAACGGCGGAGTCGCCTTCAACAACGGCTTCCTCTACGTCAGCAGCGAAGCGGGCCTCGAGATCTTCGATCTCCGGAACGTCCGCGCGGGCGGCAGCGCCCCGCAGTTCCAGTCGCGCAATCTCGGCCTCCACTACCGCCGGCTCGCCACGAGCGGAAACCTTCTCGCGGGCCTCTATCCCGAGACCGACATCCCCTGCTCGCTCGGCCCGAGCTGCGTCAACGTGATCGACGTCTTCAACGTCTCCGATCCGAAGAACCCGATCCGGACCGCGCAGATCGCCTCGAACAGCAACTTGTTCCTCGGCCAGAACGCCTGGAACGACGTCGCGTTCAACAACGGCTTCCTGATCGCCACCGGCACCGCGCACACCGCCTCGTTTTCGACGACGTCGGCCGGCAATGTCGCGTTCGTGCAGAAAGTCGACACGCCGGGAACGTTCCTCGTCAGCAACGGCACGAACCTCCTCGGCGTCGGCAACGACGGCGCGGTCCTCATCTACCAGATCTCCACGACCGGCGCGTTCTCGCCATACCTGTACGAGTCGCTCGACCCCGGATTCCAGATCGACCGCTCCAACCCGGTCATCTTCCATCCGTCGGGATCGTTCGACGACGCCGGCAGCCGCCTGATCATGGAAGTCGACGAACGGGATCCGATCACAACCAACCCGGCACGCACGATCGGCTTCGACGTCTTCGACTTCAGCGTTCCGCAGTTCGACATTTCGAACCCCCGCATCTGGGAGTCGTCGTCCTACACGTCCGGCGACGAGGTGAAGTGGAATCCGGTCGCGGTCGGGCCGTACGTCTACACGATCGGCGAGGTCTCGGGCCTGCAGTCGTGGGGCGCGTGCGGGCTGATGACCGGGCAAATCGAGCTCGACAACGTGACGCAGCTCTTCTGCGGCGGCACGGAGATTCACGGCTGGGTCACCGGCGTGCAGAAGGTCTCCAGCGTCGAGGTCTTCCTCGACAACGGCTCCCTCGGCCCGGCGACGATCAGCACGCTGCCCCGCATCGACGTCTCCTCGCGCACTCCGGTCTTCACCTGGCGCGCGACGGTGAACCTCGACTCCACGTCGAAAGGCGATCACGTGTTGCGCATCATCGCAACGGACGCCCTCGGCAACCGCCGCCAGGTCGCGTCGCAGCGCATGTTCTTCCCCGGCCCGCCGTCGAACTGCACGATCCGGCGCTCCCGCGCCGCCTCACACGGCTGATATCTCTTCGATGATCTGCATCGCCGCCGCACGCCGATCGCGTGCGGCGGTGATCGGCCGACCGACGACGATGTAGTCGGCGCCGGCGCGGATCGCCTCGGCGGCGGTCATCGTTCTGCGCTGATCTCCCACGTCTCCGCCCGCGGGGCGAATGCCCGGCGTCAGGATCACGAGATCGGAGCCGCACGCTTCGCGTAGCTGCGCGATCTCGCGGGGAGAAGCAACGACGCCGCGGAGTCCGGCCGACTGCACGAGCTGGGCGAGGCGCACGGCGTTCGAGGGCACGTCGCCGGAGAAGCCGATGCGCGGCAGGTCGCTCTCGTCGAGGCTCGTCAGGATCGTGACGCCGAGGACGAGCGCGTTGCGCTGCGACTCGGCGCAGGCGCGCAGCATCGCCTCGCCGCCGGCCGCATGCACCGTGATCATCGACGCGCCGAGGAACACCGCCTCGGCGACGGCGTGCTTCGCGGTATTCGGGATGTCGTGGACCTTGAGGTCGAGAAAGACGCGGTCGCCGCGCGCGACAATCTCCTTCACGATCGCCGGGCCGTTCGCGATGAACGCCTGCAGGCCGATCTTGAACGTTCCCGCGGCGCCGTGCAGCTCGTCGACCGCCCGCAAGATGTCGTCGCGCACGGAGAGGTCGAGAGCGACGACGAGCCGGTCAACTGCTTGCATCGAAGTGTCATGATAAACGGCTCGTATGGATAAGTGGACCATCGCCCGGACGCTCGACGAGATCGCCAAGTACGTCGAGCTCTCCGACCCCAACCCGTTCCGCGCCCGCGCCTTCGACAAAGCCGCCCGCGCCATCGAAAAGCTCGACCAGGACGTCGAGCAGCTCGTCGCGCGTGGCGAGCTCACCTCGGTCTCCGGCATCGGCAAAGCGATCGGGCCGATCGTCGGCGAGTTGGTGACGACCGGACGCTCGCAGTATCTCGAAGAATTGCGCGCGCAGTATCCGCCCGGCATCTTCTCGCTGCTCCGCGTCCCGTCCCTCGGTCTCAAGAAGATCGGCATCCTCTACGAAACCCTCGGCATCTCGAATCTCGAAGAGCTCGAAGCCGCCGCGCGCGGGGGGCGGATCGCGAAGTTGAAGGGCTTCGGCGCGAAGACGCAGGAGAAGATCCTCGAGAACATCGAGACGGCGAAATCGCGGACGTCGCGGTTCCTCCTTTCGGCCGGCCTCGAGACCGGCGAATCGATCCGCGAGCAGCTCGCGGCGATCGACGAGATCAGCGACGCCGAGGTGACGGGAAGCGTGCGCCGGCGGCTCGAGGTGATCGGCAACGTGAACATCGCGATCGCGGCGAAGGACCCAAAACGCGCCATCGCCGCGATCCAGAAACGCGCCGTCGTCGATCGGATCGAGGAGGTCGACGAGCTGACACTGCGCGGCGTCGCCCGTGACGAGATCGAGGTCCTGCTCCACCTCTCGAAGCCGGACGACTTCGGCGCCACGATCCTCCGCACGACCGGGAGCAAGGAGTTCGTGGAGGCGTTTGGAAAGGT
>DASXIH010000718.1:0-3676 GCA_036498125.1 Thermoanaerobaculia bacterium | reverse complement strand
AGTCGCCGATCATTCCGGAAGTTGCGGCGCGCGGACGTTCATCGGCGTCGTCGTGGGCAACGAGGCGGCGAAGGCGCTGCAGTTCGTCGCGCGCGCTGAACGCGGCGGCGACCGCGTCGCGCGATTCGCGCGGCCAAGCCGAGGAGCCTTCGATGAAGAGCAGCTCGCGGTCGCTTGGCGCGATCCAGTCCTGCGGCAGCTCAGCGGCGATTTCGTCGAGCGGACCCGGCTCGCTCCAGTGGCCAAGCCGGTTGCGAGTGGCGTAGCGCCACGGGACATCGATCGAAGCGAGAGCGTCGAGCGCGAGAGCCCGGAGGAAGCGCAGCTCCGGGCCGGACGTGTCGCGCGGCGCCTTCTCTTCGAGCGCGCGCAGCCGTTCGAGCCGGTTGGGACCAACCAGCGGGCCGCCTCGAACATAGCGATGGCGGTTCCGCAACTCGATGTTCCGCGGTTCGTCGCGAGACGTGATCGCGCGGCCGGACAGGAAGTCGATCTCGTCGACGATCACTCCCGCTGCTTCGAGAATCGGCGCGTCGTGGGCGCGGGAGATAAGGGCTGTCGCGGCACGATGGGCGGAGTCGAACCGGCCGCGGCAGAAGTCGAGATGTGCCGCGAGAAGATCGAGCTCCGCGAGATGCTCCGCGTCGTTCGTACCTCCGTAGAAGTGCCGCAACCGTTCGAGTCGCTGCGCCGCCTGCACGAGCTGCCCGTCATCGGCATAGAGATACGCGAGCAGGAACAGCAAGCCACCCGCGGCGCGATCACCCTGCGTCTCTTCGACCATCGCGAGCGCTTCGAGTGCCGCGGACCGCGCCTCACTCCAACGCCCCGCCTGGAAGAGCGTGTAGACGCGATCCATCATCGCGTCGATGCGGTGAATCGCACACCGCGCGAAGGCAAGCGCACTTGCGATGTGCACCAGCGCATCATCCACGTCGTCGCGCTCGAGAGCGCGATACGTCGCGAGCCGTTCGCGAAGGTACGGCGACTGCACCTCGGCGTCCTCGCCGAGGATGAGCGCGCGTAGGTACGGATTGGCCGTGCGCGAGATCGCCTCCGCCGCCTCGTCGGATCGCCGAAGGATCGAAAGAATCTCGGCGCGCAGCGCGCCGGCTCGCTCGCCGGAGAGCCGCTCCAGACGCGTCAGCGCCGGACCGTAGTCGCCGGTCCGCCGCTCGATGAACGCGAGCGCGAGCTCACGGTCGTCCTCGTCGACGAGCGCGGCGATCTCCCGCGCATCGCGATATCGCGCCGCCTTGATCAGCGCCCGCGTCAGGACCTTCGCCAGCTTCGGGGAGAGAACGCGCCGCGGCATCGGCCAGAGAACGGAGATCTCGTTGCCGCTCCACGTCACCTGTTCGAGAAGAATTGTCGCGCGAGCGATTTCGCCGGCGTCGACCAGAAGCTGCGCCGCCCGTTCGAGGTCGCCGCCCTCTTCCGCGACCTTCGCCGCGATCCGGCAGATCGCTGCCCGGGACCCGGCCGGAATCAGGTGCGAGACGTCCTTCGAGAATCGGAACGTCGACCCGTCGAATGAGGTGATCCCCTCTACGACGAGATCGTCGAGCGCGATGTCGGTGAACTCGCGGAGCAGACGCGTCGCGACTTCCGCGACGATTTCGCTGCCCAGCAGCGACAAAACGGAGAGATACGACCGCACCGGTTCCGCGATCTCGACTTCGCGCCGCGGTGCGACGACTCCGCGGAGGAGCAGTTCATCGAGTTCGCTGGCCTGGACGTCGAGGTGCGCAGCGGCTTGCGCGAGCGACAGCGACGGCGCGACCACGAACCGGCGCGACGGCGGAAGGACCGCATCGGCAGCAGGAACGAATACCGACTCCAGCAGCTGAAGGACCCGCTTCGACGCCGGGTCGAACTTCTCCGGATCAACCGCGACGAGCACCATCTCGCTCCCGATCCGCTCCACGACCTCCGTCTCCGAGAGCTGCGGATCGACGTTCAGCTCCGCCAGCGCGCCGTATCGCATGATCGAGCCGCCGCGCAGCACGCGCACGTCGAGCCCGAACGCCCGCATCGCCTCGACGCACGACTCGTCTGAGTACGTACTCCGGCCTCGTGGAAGCGTCCGCAGGAGGTCGGGACCAGGCGACAGGACCGCTCCCGCAGCCGCCGCCCGCGTCCAGTGCAGATCGGCCGCGAGGTCGCTCGTCAGCTTCTCGAAACAGTCGATATAGACCGCCTCGGCACGTGCCCACGACTGCCGGAAGACGTCGAGCTCCGGCGCACGAATCAGCTCCGCGAACTGCTGCGCCAGCGTGAGCGGCGGCGGCCCCTCGGCGTCCGGAGCTCGCGCCGCGATGCGGACCAGACGCGAATCGGCGCCGCGCTTCTGCACGACCATCCACTCGGCCGGATCGACCGCGCCGTCCGCGATTCCCGCGAACTGCAGCATCGCCTGATGCGCCGCAAACTGGGCGAGCACCGACAGACGGTCGCGCGATCCGAGCTGCGCCGACGCGAGCGGCTTGCCCGCGATGTCCTCATTCCACGGCAGCGTCGAGTGCCGCAACGTGGCGATCAGCGCGCGGTCCCACCGGAAATCGTGCGGCGACACGTGCCGCATCTTCCGCGAACCGCCACGCATTGTCATCGGAGGTCATGAATTCTCGCCGAGTTTCCGGAGCGAAATCAATCCGTCACGGCGGGATGACGCGCCCCCCGACGTGTGTTTCGCTCACAGAATGTCCGGAAAGGTCTTCCTCCTCTCGCCCGCAAGCACGAGCGGTCTGCGGGCGAAGCAGCTGATGTCGCCGCGGGCGAAGTTCCCGACGGCACTGCGCTTTCAAGCGGGCGAGGTGATGATCGCCGAGGCGTTTGCGTTCATGAGCGCGCTCTACTTCCGCGGCAAGATCGCCTACGCGCTGCACTTCGGCGGCCCGGAGAACAGCTACGTCATCGCCCCCGGGTTCGGCCTCGTGCCGCCGACCTGGACGCTCGACGAGGCGCGGATGAAGAAGATGTCGCGCACCGACGTCGACGTGAAGGACCGGACGTACGTGAAGACCCTCCGCGACACTGCCACCAAGCTCGGGAAGAGCATCGATGACGACGCGGAGGTCGTCCTCCTCGGCAGCGTGGCCAGCGGCAAATACGTCGACATCCTCCTGCCGATCTTCGGCGAGCGTCTCCGCTTCCCGCACGCCTTCGCCGGCCTCGGCGACATGTCGCGCGGCGGCCTGATGCTCCGCGCCGTCCGCGCGAACTGCGAGCTCGAATACGTCACCCTCGACAAGCCGCGCCACCGCGGTCCCGGCGGCAGCGGGAAGATGCCGCTGCACCTCATCTCGTAAACTGAGCGGCGGTGGCTGCCAAACGCTTCGTCATCCCCGAGACCGAAACCGACGTCACGCTGCGCTTCGGCGAGCAAGAAGTCCGGCTCACGAACCTCGACAAACTCTTCTGGAAGAAGCTCGGCATCCGGAAGCGCGACCTGCTGCAGTACTACGCCGACATCTCCCCCTGGCTCCTGCCGCACATCACCGACCGCGCCATGGTGATGAAGCGCTACCCGAACGGCGCCGAGGGCGATTTCTTCTACATGAAGCGCGCGCCGTCGCCGCGGCCGGAGTGGATCGAGATCTGCCCGATCATGCACTCGGAGATGGTGCACTTCCCGATCGTGCAGGATCTCCCGTCGCTCCTCTGGCTCATCAAC
>DASXIH010000717.1:0-4894 GCA_036498125.1 Thermoanaerobaculia bacterium | reverse complement strand
ACGCTCGCGTTCTTCCGGAGCGGGCGCCGTCTCGATCTTCGGCTCGACGCTCTTGTAGACCACGGCGCCGCCGAGGAAGAACGCGAGCGTCATCGCAGCGGCGATGCGCAGCGTGCGAGCGATCGACATCCGCTGCGCGCGCTCGCCGGCGATGCGGCGCTGGATCGACATCCGCTGCCGCGACCAGAACGTGTCGGGCTTTTCGGTGTGGCAGGAGGAGGCCTCGCGCATCTTGCGGTCGAGGCGCGCATAGCGCTCCGCGCACTCGCTGCACTTGGCGAGGTGCATCATGACCGGCATCGACTCGCCCGGCTGCGTGTAGTAGGTCTCGAGCAGATCGGCTTCACTAAAGTGCGGTTTCATCGTCGTGTCCCTGGGCCGGGGCGCGCCATCCGGCGAGCTCTTTGCGGATCTTGTGGATCGCGCGGAAGAGGTGCGCCCGGACGGTTCCGGCGCGCAGACCGAGGTGGTCTGCGATGTCTTCGAGTGAAAGGTTTTCGTAGTGGCGCAGGCGGAAGATCAGCTTCTGCTGCGCCGAGAGTTTCGATTCCGCGCGGGTGATTGCGACCCGGATCTGCGTGGCGGCGAGCTGCCGCTCCTGGTCCGGCCGTTCGTCGACCGGCTCGAACACCAGCTCGCCGCTTTCATCCTCGGCGTCGTGCGAGGTGAAGAGGCTGACGAAGCGGCGGCGGCGGAGGACGTCCCTCGCGCGGTTGATGGCGATGCGGGTGAGCCACGTCTCGAATTCGGCCCGCGCTTCGAAGCGGGCGAGCGACGTGTACGCCTGGACGAACGCGTCCTGCGTGACGCCGTCGGCTTCCACCTCGTCGCGGACGATCGCGAAGGCGACGCGGAAGATCTTCCGCTGGAAGCGCTCGACGAGGATGCCGTAGGCCGTCCCGTCGCCCCCGAGCGTCCGGGCGATCAGCTCCCTGTCCGGCGTCGTGTCGACACTTTCGCTCAATCGAAATGCTGCGACGTTACCCACGATTGATGGACGTTCCACGGCCGCTTCCGTTTACATACTCCGCAACCACTAATACATCAGATACTTCCCGCGCCGCTCTCGGAAGGCCTCCTCGTCGGCGCGGTAGAGCGCGACGATGTCACCGATCGGTTTCGCGTCTCGGACGGCCTCCAGGACTCTCGGGCTCAGCAGGAGGTGCGCCATTTTGTCGACGGCGAACTTGTCGCCGTAGAGGCGGCGGAGGGTTGTGGCGATGGCGAGGCCGGTGTCGACGGCGCGAAAGGCTTTCCGGTCGGTGATCGTCAGCCGGACCCCGCCGCACGGCTGGTTTGCGAAGACGCTGGTGGTCGGGGTGAACCGGATCGGCTGGAAGGTGACGCCCGGCAGGTGCAGCTCGCGGGCGAGCGCTTCTCCGTCGATGTACGGCGCGCCGGCGACCTCGAACGGCATCGCGGTGCCCCGGCCGACGCTGATCGCGGCCTCCAGGAGGCCGAGGCCGGGATAGAGGCCGGCGGCGGTGAGGCTGCGCATGTTGGGCGAGGTGTTGATCCACGGCAGGCCGGCTTCGTCCTGCCACATGGAGCGCTTCCAGCCGTGCAGCGGGACGACCTCGAGGCCGGCGCCAAGGTGCTTCTCGTCGTTGTACGTCCTGGCGAACTCGCCAACCGTGAGGCCGTGGCGGATCACGATGTCGTACCACGCGATGAACGACGCCTCGCCTTCGCGCTTCGGGCCTTCGACCGCATCGCCGCCGATCGGGTTCACGCGGTCGAGCACGATCACCTTCTTGTGCGCTTCGGCAGCGGCGTCGAGGACGTTCGCGAGGGTCGAGATGTAGGTGTAGAAGCGGGCGCCGATGTCCTGGACGTCGAAGACGATCGCGTCGATGTCCACAAGCTGCTCCGGCTGCGGCTTGCGATTCGCACCGTAGAGGCTGTGGATCAGGAGGCCGCTGACAGGGTCCTTCGTGTCGGCGACGTTCTCGTCGACCGTGCCGCGGATGCCGTGCTCGGGTGAGAAGAGCGAGACGAGCGTGACGCCGGGAGCGCTGCGGAGGAGGTCGATGGTCGGGTTGCCGGCCCGGTCGATGCCTGTGTGATTGGTGACGAGGCCGACGCGCAGCCCTTTCAGCGCTGCGTAGCCGCTGTTGTGCAGGACGTCGATGCCGTTCTGCACGTCCGCGCCGCCGGTGACCCACTCGACGCGGCCGCCGACACGCTCCGGCAGCCCTTCGCGTTTCTCGACGCCTACGGCTTCCGCCACGAGTGTGCCGAGGGCGCGCTGCAGGGCGGTGACACTCCCTTTGCCGTTCGGGTGCACGCGGTTCGAGAGAAAGATGTAGAACGTCTTCGAGTACGGATCGATCCAGTACATGCCGCCGGTGAAGCCGGTGTGTCCGTACGACCCGATCGGGAAGATGTCGCCGCGGGGGCGGCTGTAGCTCGAATCGAGGTCGAAGCCGCCGGTGCGGCGGACCGCGACGTTCGGCGGCGTCTGGACGCTCGTCATCGCCTTGACCGTCGCAGGCTTGAAGATCGGCGAGCCGCCGCGGAGGAGCATCCGGGCGTATTTCGCGAGGTCGCTCGTCGTCGTGAAGAGGCCCGCATGTCCTGCCACGCCGCCCATACGCCGCGCGGTCGGATCGTGCACGATGCCCCGCAGCATGACGCCGTCGGTCATTTCGGTCGGCGCGATTCGCGTGAGGGCGCGCCCCTCACCCGGCCTTCGGCCACCCTCTCCCGGAGGGAGAGGGGCTTGTCTTTCAACTCCCTCTCCCTCCGGGAGAGGGAGCTGCGAAGCAGCGGGTGAGGGGCGTGCCCTCACGAAAAACGTGTCCTTCATCCCCAGCCGTCGGAAGATCTCCCGTTCCGCGAAGACGTCGAGTGGTACGCCGCTGACGCGGTGCACGATCTCGCCGAGGAGCTCGAAATTGATGTCGGAGTAGCGGAAGACGTAGCCGGGGCGGTTGAGCGGCATCTCGGCGAACGCCAGCTTCATCGCCGTGTCGTAGCCGCTCCACGGCTCGCGCAGGTCGAGATCGGGGCGAAGGCCGGAGGTGTGGGTGAGGAGGTGGCGGATCGTCACCTCGTCGCGCCAGCCGCCGTGAAACTCCGGGAGGTACTTCGACACCGGATCGTCGAGTCCGATCTTTCCCCGCTCGATGAGCAGCCACACCGAGGGGGTCGTCGCGGTCACCTTCGTCAGCGACGCCGCATCGAAAATCGTGTCCTCGGACATCGGCTCTTCGTGCGGCACGAGCGCGCGGTGGCCGTACGCGTGGTGGTAGACGTTCTTTCCACGCTCCACCCAGACGACGCCGCCCGGGATCTTGTGATCGGCGATCGCCTGATTGATCGCGGCGTCGATGTGGGCCGTGAGAATGGCCGCGAGGATCATCAGTGCGTGATTCCGTGGCCGCGGTCGTAGAGGCCCGGGATCGTCACCGGCAGCTTGCCGGTCATCTTCGCCTCGCCGAACAGCGCACGCGCGGCGGCGATCTGCAGGACTGGCTGCGGCCCGTACGCGCAGATGTAGGTGGGGACGGAAGGGATCTCGCGGAGCAGGTACGGCGTCCCGAACGAGACCGCGATCTGCTTGGCTGAGGTGGAGGCGAACTTTTCGATCGCGTGTTGCGCGACGTCGGGGACCGCGATCTGGCCCGCGCCGCTGCGGGCGCGGATGGCGAGGCCGAGGAGGATCACGTCGGCATTCCTGGCGGCGTCGATGATCGGTGCGGCGTCGCTGTCGATGCTGCGGGAGTCGAGGGTGAAGGTGAGCGGCGGCGTCGAAAGACGCCTCTTCAGCTCGCGGTCGAGCTCTGCGAGCGGGTTCGTGGTCTCCGGAAAGTCGGAGATCGAGACGACCACCACCCGTGCGTTCTTCGCGAGCGGCAGCGCGCCGCTCTCCTCGCGCACGAGCGTCATCGCCTTGGTCGCGATCTCCGTCGCAATCTTCCGGCTCTCCTCGGAATCGACGGTATTGAAGATGACGTCGGGGTCTGCGACGGCGAACGACGTGCGCGCCTTGGCGTCCAGGATGCGTTGCACGGAGGCATCGATGCGCGACATCGGGATACGGCCGCTCACGACCGCTTTCTTCACACCGTCGATGGCCGCGTCGGTATTCGCCGGCATCAAAATCACGTCTTCGCCCGCTTCGATGGCGCGCACCGCCGCCTCGCCCGCGTCGAAGTGCTCCGTGAGTCCGCCCATGTCGAAGGCGTCGGTGACGACGAGGCCGTGGAAGCGAAGGTCGTTGCGGAGGAGGTCGATCATCGGCTTCGAGATCGTCGCGGGGAGCGTGGCGTTCTTCGGCGCCTCGTTGACGCCGGCGGCGTAGCGGTTGTCGCGCTGTTCGACGGCGACGAACGGTGCGGGCGTCGGATCGAGTACGGGGACGGCGAGGTGGCCCATCATCACCGAGTCGACGTTGGCGTCGATCGCGGCGCGGAAAGGGACGAGCTCGACGCGGTCGAGCCGCTCGCGCGTGACGTCGAGGATCGGCAGCGAGCGGTGCGAGTCGACTCGCGTGTCACCGTGGCCGGGGAAGTGTTTCGCGGTGGCGAGCAGTCCCTCGCTGTGGACGCCGCGGATAAACGCCTGAACGTATTTGGAGACGTCGTTCGGGTCTTCGCCGAAGCTGCGGGTGTTGATGACCGGATTGTCGGGCGCGACGTTCACGTCGCCGACTGGCGCGAGGATCCAGTTGATGCCGACGCTCTTCGCCTCGAGCGCCACCCGCTTTCCCTCACGTTCGGCAAGCGAGGGATCGCCGGTCGCGGCGATCGCCATCGCGGGCGGCCAGTACCAGGTGTCGGCGAAACGCATCCCCATGCCGGCTTCGAGGTCCGAGGCGACGAAGAGCGGTATGCGCGACTCGGCCTGGAGGCGCTTGGTCAGGAGCGCGTTCTCATAGACGTTCGAGAGG
>DASXIH010000716.1:0-6946 GCA_036498125.1 Thermoanaerobaculia bacterium | reverse complement strand
CCACGCCCGAACGGTAGCACTACTACTACGGGGCTACAACTCCGGAGACCTCGTGTCGATCCGGGTCCGGATCAGCGCGGCAAACGCCTCGAAACTGAGGTCATTCTCCTTCGTGCCGTCGCGTTTGCGGAGCGAGACCGTCTGGTTGGCGACCTCGCGGTCGCCGAGGACCAGCATGTACGGGATCTTCTTGAGCTGTCCTTCGCGCACCTTCGCGTTCATCCGCTCGGCGCTGTAATCGGCCTCGCTGCGGATGCCGGTGGCGACTAGGCTGGCGTTCAGCTTGCGCGCGTATTCGTGGTGCGAGTCGGAGATCGGAATGATGAGCACCTGACGCGGCGCAAGCCACACCGGGAAGTTGCCGGCGTAGTGCTCGATCAGGAAGCCGATCATCCGTTCGTGCGTGCTGAGCGGCGCGCGATGGATGCAGAGCGGCGTGGCGTGCTTCCCCTCGGGCGTCACATACGTGAGGTTGAAACGCGCCGGCACCGCGAAGTCGACCTGGTTGGTCGCGAGCGTGAACTCTTTTCCGATCGCGCTCCACACCTGCACGTCGATCTTCGGACCGTAGAACGCCGCTTCGTCCTTCTCCTCGACGAACGGCACCTCGCCGCTGCGCATCGCGCCGCGGACCATCTCTTCCGTCTCGAGCCACAGCCGTTCGTTGTCGACGTACTTCTTGCCGAGGCCGCGCGCGTGGTGCGTCGAGAGGCGCATCACGTACTTCTCGATGCCGAAGAGATTGAAGTAGTCCTGATACATCCGGACGACCGCCAGGAACTCCGACTCGAACTGCTCCTCGGTGCAGTAGATGTGCGCGTCGTTCATCTCGAGCAAGCGGACGCGCATCAGGCCGAAGAGATCGCCGCTCCGCTCGTAGCGGTAGCAGGTGCCGTACTCCGCGAGCCGCATCGGCAGATCGCGGTAGCTGCGCGGCCGCGCCGCGAAGATCTTGTGATGGAACGGGCAGTTCATCGGCTTGACGTAGTACTTCTGGCCTTCGAGCTCCATCGGCGGATACATGCTCTCGGCGTAGTACGGAAGATGGCCGCTTCGGATGAAGAGGTTCTCCTTCGTCACGTTCGGCGTGCGGACACGGAGATATCCGGCGCCGAGCTCGCGCTCTTTCGCCAGCCGCTCGATTTCTTCGATGAGAATCCCACCGTTCGGGAGCCACAGCGGCAGCCCCGGTCCGACCTCGTCGTCGAACGTGTAGATGTCGAGCTCTTTCCCGAGCTTCCGGTGGTCGCGCTTCTTCGCCTCTTCCAGACGGTGAATGTGCTCGTCGAGCTCCTTCTTCGACTTCCATACCGTCCCGTAGATGCGCTGCAGCATCGGGTTCTTCTCGTTCCCGCGCCAATACGCACCGGAGACGTTGAGCAGCTTGATGGCGTCGGGGTTGATGAGTCCCGTGCGCTCGACGTGCGGTCCGCGGCAGAGGTCCTCGAAGTGCCCTTCGGTGAAGGTGCTGATGACCGGCTTCTCGTCGCTCTCTTCGCCGTATTCGTTGACGCCGCCCTTGGCGATGCCGTCGATCAGCTCGAGCTTGTACGGCTGGTCCTTGAAGAGCTGCTGCGCGTCTTCGAGCGACACCTCGCGGTACTGGAACGCGTTGTTCTCGCGGATGATCTCGCGCATGCGCCCTTCGAGGCGCTCGAGGTCCTCGGGCGTGAACGTCTTGTTGCCGCCGTTCTCGTCCTTGCCGAGGTCGAAGTCGTAATAGAAGCCGTCGGTGATCGGCGGACCGATCGCGACCTTCGCGTGCGGAAAGAGATCGAGGACGGCGTTCGCGAGCACGTGGGCCGTGCTGTGTCGAAGCCGGTAAGTCTGGTCGTCAGTGCGCTGATGTTCCATAAAGAGTGACCGGAGATCATATCAACGCTCGCGTGTCTGGGGCGTACTGGCTATCGAGTGAAGAAGTTCGTTCCATTCGCGTTCGCGGCCTTCAGCGTGTTGATGGCACTCTTCGCCGACCTCGAGCTGATGCCGCTCGGCCACCGCTACGCGCCGTTCATCTTCGCCGTGCTGGTGACTGCGTTTCTCACCGGACTCTGGCCGTCACTCCTGGCGACGGTGCTCGCGGTCGTGGCGGCGAACTATTTCGACTACTTCATCGACGGCCAGATCCGGATCGACGCGGACGACCTCGTGCAACTCGCGATCTTCCTCTCCATCTCGATCAGCATCAGCTTCCTGACGACACGGCGCCGGCGCGCCGAGCGGAACCTGGCGGAGGCGAACGCGGAGCTACGCGCGCTCGATCGCGCGAAGGATCAGTTCATCGCGATGCTCTCTCACGAGTTGCGCGCGCCGATGGCGGTGATCCTCGGCTGGGCGGGCGTGCTTCGGGGCGAGCACGATCCGGAACTGACGGCGACGGCGGCGACCGCCATCGAGACGAGCGCACGCGCTCAGGCGCGGCTGGTCGACGATCTCCTCGACATGTCGCGTCTGACGCTGGGCAAGATGCACCTGGAAGTGGCGCCCGTGGATGTTTCCGACATCGCGGCTCACGCCATCGAAACGATCCAGGCGCAGGCGGACGACAAGAAGATCGATCTTCAGCTCGCGGTCCCCGCGGAGCCGTGCACCGTCTTCGGCGACCCGCTGCGCCTGAATCAGATCTGCTGGAACCTCCTCGCGAATGCGGTGAAGTTCACGCCCGAACATGGGCACGTCGCGCTGAGCGTCGGCCGCTCGAACGGCCACGTGCGCGTCGTCGTGACCGACGACGGCGACGGAATCACGAAAGAGCTGCAACCTCACATTTTCGAGCCGCTCCGCCAGGCGCGCTCCGCGGAGAAAGGCGGCCTCGGTCTCGGCCTCGCGATCGTGAAGCAGCTCGTCGAGATGCACCGCGGCTCCGTCTCCGTCCAGAGCGACGGCACCGGCAAGGGCGCCCAGTTCACGGTGGATCTGCCGGTCGCGTCCTAGTGGTGATCCACGGCGTGCCGTCGATCATCGTTGCAGCTCCTTCGCGACCTCGGCTGGCGACCGGTGGTCGCGGTCAATTGATAGATTGAGACGGCGCATCGTGGCAACGTCAAGCGTGTTGCGCATCGACTCGAGCGCGGCCGGCGCGGCGGCGCACTTCTTTCCGATGTCGCTGCGCTGGACGATGACGGTGTCGTACGGCGGGAAGAAGTGGCGGTCGTCCTCGAGCTGCAGCAGTTTGAGGGCGTCGATCAGGCCGTCCGTCGAATTGCCGGCGATGAGGTCGGCCTGGTCCGATGCGAGCGCGCGATAGGTGAGGCCGAGGTCCATCGTGCGCGGCGGCTGCGCGAAGTGGAGGCCGTACTTCTGCTGCAGTCCGTTCCAGCCGTCGGGGCGTTCGACGAATTCGTAGCCGAAGCCGGGTCGGAAGGTGCTTTCCACCGCATGCAGATCGGAGATGCGGCGCAGATGGAACTTCTGCGCGTCCGTCTGACGGACGACCATCGCGAACGTGTTCTCGAATCCGAACGGCGGGGACCACTTCAGCCCTCTTCTTCCGTATTCGTCGCTCACCGTCTTCATGACCGATGCGCGGTCGCTGCTCGCCGGCCTATGCAGGATCGCGGTGAGGGCCGTGCCGGAGTACTCGGGGTAGACATCGATCGATCCCGCCGTAATCGCGCGATCGCACACCAGCGTCCCGCCGAGATCGAGCTTGCGATCGACCGCGCATCCCGCCTTCTCCAGCCGCTGCGCGATGATCTCGCCGAGAAGCACCGACTCCGTGAAGTTCTTCGACCCGACCACGATGGGCTCGTGCGCGCGTTTGCACGCGGCGAGGAGCAGGATTAGCGCGAGAATCACCCGGGTGAGGGGCGTGCGTTTCACGCAGAGCTCCCAAACCGCCGCGCCGAAATCCGCTCCAGCGCGCCGAAGAATAAATCGGCGATCAACGCCAGTGCGGCCGCGGGAAGCGCTCCCGCGAGAATCCGCGTCGTATCCACCATGGCGACGCCGCGAAAGATCAGCGTACCGAGGCCGCCGCCGCCGACCGCGGCGCCGATCGTGGCGACGCCGATCGCAATCACGGACGCGATCCGCAACCCTCCGAAGATCGAAGGCAACGCCAGCGGCAGCTCGACACTCATCAGCCGCTGCCGATCGGTCATCCCGACGACGATCGCCGCGTCGCGGATGAGCGGATCGATTCCGTTGAGTCCCGTCACGGTGTTCCTCACGATCGGCAGGAGAGAGTAAAGGATCAGCGCCACGATCGCCGTCCGAATCCCGATGCCGCCGATGAACGGCACCGGAATGAGGAAACCGAAGAGTGCCAGCGACGGGATCGTCTGGATGATGTCGATGATCCGCAGCGTCACTTTTCCGAGCCGCACGCGGCGCACGCAGAGAATCCCGAGCGGAATGCCCGCCGCGGTTGCGACGATCATCGCCACCGCGACGATGACGATGTGCTCTCCGGTTGCGCGCGCGATTTCTTCGACCATCACACCTCCGGCAGCCGCGACGCCTCGATGAACTCGCGGACGAGCGGCAGCGTCGATCGGACGAACGCCTCCCGCGGCGTGTCGCAAACGACTTCGCCGCGGTCGATCAGTACGATCCTCCGCGCCACCCGCAGCGCCTCGGCCAGGTCATGCGTGACGAACAGCATCGTGACGCCGGTCCGCAGCGCGACGAATTGCTCCTGGAGGTCGTGCCGCACCAGCGGATCGAGCGCGCTGAACGGCTCGTCGCAGAGCAGGAGCGCCGGGTGCGCGATCATCGCCCGCGCGATCGAGACGCGCTGCTGCTCGCCGCCGGAGAGCGATCGCGGGAAGCGCGTGCCGAAGCGGTCGAGCGGGATGCCGAGCCGTTCCAGCATCGACGACGCGGCGTCGCGCGTTCGCTCTTCCTGCCACCCGAGGAGACGCGGAACCGTCGCCACGTTGTCGTAGACCGTGCGGTGCGGAAACAGCGCCGGCGCCTGGAGGATCGTCCCGATGTTGCGCCGCCGCCGCGGAAGGTCGTCGCCGCGCAGCTCCGTATCGTCGATCACCACGCGCCCTGTCGACGGCATCGCCAGCCCATTGAGCAGCCGCAGAATCGTCGTCTTCCCCGCCCCACTCCGCCCGATCAGCGCAACCGACTCGCCCGCTTCAATCCGGAGGTCGACCCCCCGCACGATCGCGTCGCCTCGCGGCGTCATGACCGTGACGCTTTCAATCGATACCGATGACGGCACGTTGTGAGTCTACTCGGCGTTGAGTGCCGCGATCACGCGCGGCTTCGCTTCTTCGAGAAGATCGTGACTGATGGCAGGCCGTCGAATCCCGCGTCAGTCGTAACGAGTTCGGCGTCGTGAATGCGAGCTGCTGCGAGCATCATGGAATCCGCCATCGCCAGCCCGTGCGCCAAACTCAAGTCAGCAGCGGTCAGCGCGATTTCCTCGGTCAGACCGACAACCCGTGTCTTCTTCATGGTGGCCACTGCTTGTGCCGCCTCTTCCTCCGAGCGTTCGCGCTTGATCCATTTGTAAACTTCATAGATCGCTACTGTCGGGGTGATGATGTTCGCCGGGTGCCGCAAACGCGTGGCGAATTCCTCGGCGTGCGGGCCATCTGCGAAGAACTCGAGCCATCCCGACGAATCCAAGACGATCACAGGCGGTCTTTCTTCTCCCGAAATCCAGTGGTTCGAATGCCGCGCACAAAACCGCGCATCTCGGAGATTGGCCGATCAGGCACAAGGGTGATCACGCCACCTTTCGCGATCACTTGGAACTGCTGTCCCGGCCGGATCTTCGTGCGCTCCCGAACCTCCTTGGGGATGACTATCTGGTACTTTGACGAGACCTTCGTCCGTGCCATGTCTTGCCTCCGCTCGCAACAACAAAGCGTAACCTGAATGTATTGATCGATCGACGAGATCGTAAGACACCCGTTCGCGGGCCGCAAGCTGGCCCGCGGCTTCCGCTTCAGAACGCCAGCGCCGCCGCGAAGCCGGGCACGGAGGCCGCCAGCTCCTCGGAATGCTCGCATGCGACGTCCTCCAGTTCGCGCACCAGCCGATGGCCGACGAATGCATCGCGTTCAAGATCGGGAAGCACGGCGGAGCATCTTTTCGTGCGCCGTGCAGTTCGATGCGCGAGGTATATTTCATCTCTTCGAGTGCGGAGGCTTCGAACGTGGCAACGAGGATCGAGCCCGCGGGAAAATGCGAGACGTGCGGCGAGGAATTGTCCAAACGTCGGATGGTGAGTCACTTGGCGAAGTGCGCATACCCCGATGGTAAGGATGTCGCCGCCGTTGCTCAGATTCGAGTCGATGTTCCGGAAACCCCGTTCTGGCTCGACCTCGACGTGAAAACGAACGCGACGATGCGGCAACTGGACGACTTCCTGCGCGCCATCTGGCTCGAGTGCTGTGGTCACCTCAGCTCTTTTGAGGTGGGCGGCACGCGCTACGTCGTAGCCATGGATGATTTCTTTGGTCCGGAACCGAACGAGCGCAGCATGAACGCGCGCGTCTCGACGGCACTACCGCCGGTCGGAAGCACATTCGCATACGAATACGACTACGGTTCGACGACCCTTCTTCGGCTCAAGGTTCTCGCGCAACGTCACGCGCCGAGCCGGCGCAATCACGTGAGGCTGCTCGCCAGGAACGTTGCGCCACTCTGGAAATGCACCGAATGCGATGCAACGGCCACGTCCCTGTGCGCCCATTGTATTTACGAGGGTGGCGCATTCGCCTGCGACGCACATGTCGATGCCCACGAGTGCGGTGCGGAAGCGATGCTCCCGATAGTCAATTCGCCCCGTATGGGCGTCTGCGGCTACACCGGCGGCGACAGACCCATCCTGGGGTCGGCTCTTCGCGGTAGAATTCCAGCGCCATGAACTATCAGGACATCATCACCGTCGAGCCAGGAAAACGCGGCGGTCAGCCCTGCATCCGTGGCCTCCGCATCACCGTCTATGACGTGCTTTCCTATCTAGCCTCAGGGATGACCG
>DASXIH010000715.1:0-2493 GCA_036498125.1 Thermoanaerobaculia bacterium | reverse complement strand
GCGGCTATCGCCGCGCGGGCGGACGAGGGCGTCCGCCCCTCCAGTTCACTTCCGCGAACCGCGCGCAGTTCTGGTTCGAATGGCGGATGTACGGCCGCACGTTGCCGGCGCTCGTGGCCTGCGTGCTGCCGTTCGAGCTGTCGATGTTCTGGATCTTCGCGGAGACCCCGCCCATCGTTTTCGAGATGCTCTTCCTCATCCTCGTGACACCGCCGTTCCTCGCCGCCTTCGTCGCCCCCTCCGCCTCGGCCGCGATGACGCCGTTCATCGCGCGGCGCCCGGTGACCAGCGGCTCACTCATCACTACAAAGCTGAGAGTCGCGTTCGCGAGCACCGTCACCGCCTGGGCCATGGTCCTCATCGCGACGCCACTCGCGCTGCGCCTGAGCGGCACGATGCCGATCGCGCGGTCTCCGGTCGATCTGCTGATCGACGTCTTCGGCGCGCCGCGCGCCGTCATCCTCCTGCTCCTCGCCATCCTCGGCCTGATCGCGTCGACGTGGAAACAGCTCGTCCAGAGCCTCTGCATCGGGATGAGCGGCCGGCCGTGGCTCGTGAAAGGGAGCGTCTTCGCGACGCTTTGCGTCATCTCCGCCTTCGGCCTCCTCGACGGCTGGATCATCACGGACGCGCATCGCTTCGCCGACGCCTGGAACGCGATTCCGGCGGTCGTCGCGGTGCTCGCCACGCTCAAGATCATTGCGGCGATCTTCGTGATCGGCCGCCTCCGGACGCGCTATCAGTTGCTGAACGCCGTCATCGTCTGGAACGTGGCCGTCTTCGGGCTCTTCGCCATCCTGGAGTGGTCGGTTCCGGGGTTGCTCCTGAGCAGCGCGTTCCTTCTCTTTCTCTCGATCCTGGCGGTGCCGCTCGTCCGTCTCGCGGCGATTGGAATGTGGCAGCGATGCGGCTGATCGTCACGCTCCTCCTACTCCCGCTCCTGATCGCCGCGATCCTCGGCGCCGCGTTCGTCATCCGCAACCGCAACAACGGATCGATCATCGTGAACGGCGAAGAGCGCGTCTACCTCGTGCACGTGCCGCACGGCTACGACCGCGCGCGCGCCGTTCCGCTCGTCATCAGCATGCACGGCGCAGGCGGCTGGCCGGCGCAACAGATGCGGATGACGCGCTGGAACGACCTCGCCGATCGCGAGGGCTTCATCGTCGTCTATCCGTCCGGCGCGAAGATGGCGGGGCCGCGCATCTGGCGCGGCAGCGACGTCGCCTACATCAGCCGGCTGATCGACCGCCTCGAGCGCGACTACAACATCGACCGCAGCCGCGTCTACGCGAACGGATTCTCGAACGGGGGAGGGATGACGTTCCTCCTCTCCTGCACCATCTCCGATCGCCTCGCCGCGATCGGGATGGCCGGCGCCGCCCAGCCGCTGCCGTGGCGCTGGTGCCGCGACACGCACCCCCTCCCGGTCATCGCCGTCCACGGAACCGACGATCGTTTCGCGCCGTATCACGGCGGCGAATCGCCGATCGTCCCGCCCGGCCACCCTTTCCCGAGCATTCCGGTGTGGATCGCGAAATGGGCGGCGCGCAACCGCTGCGCTCTGCCACCCGCCGAATCGCGCGTTGCGAAAGACATCGTCCGCACCACCTACGCCCCCTGTGCCGCGGACGTCGTCTTCTACACCGTCGAAGGCGGCGGCCACCAATGGTTCGGCGGCCGCCCATTCCCCGAGTGGTTCGTCGGCCACGATCCGCGCACGTTCGACACGACCGCGCAGATGTGGGCATTCTTCAAATCACACCGGCTTCGCGTCACGTAAGAATTTGATAGCGGCGCGCTCCTGAAGGTCCTTACGATCGCTCCAGTGAAGAGTCGTCCGGCGCTCCTGTTCGTCCTCCTCGTCGCTCTCATCAGCATCCCGTTCTACGTTCTGGCCGTGCACTATCACGGCGGCACCTTCAAGCTGATGTGGGTTCCGACCATCGCGACCGTCCTCACGCTCGCGATCATCAAGCGCGATCTCCGCACCCTCGGATGGTCGTGGGGCTCGTGGCGTTATCAGTGGCTCGCGTTCCTGATCCCGCTTGCCTATTGCGTCATTGCCTACGTCATCATCTGGAGCGCCGGGTGGGGCGGCTTCTACGACGCGAAGTTCATCGCGAAGACGCGCGAGGGCCTCGGTTTCCAGGGATGGAGCGACCTCGCGATGCTCGCGTACTTCATTCCGACGACCGTCATCTATGGTCTGCCCGGCAGCCTCTCGTCCGCGGTCGGAGAAGAGATCGGCTGGCGCGGATTCTTCGTCCCGGAGCTGAGCCGCTCCATGTCGTTCACCGGCGTGGCGCTCACCAGCGGCGTCGTCTGGTTCACCTGGCACCTGCCGGTGATCCTTCTCGGCAACTATCACAACAACTCGGCGGACGCCTTGCCGCTATGGGGTCAGTTGCTGATGTTCTTCATCTGCGTGGTCGGCGCCGCGGTGATCATGGCCTACCTGCGCCTGAAGTCCGGCAGCCTCTGGACCGGCGC
>DASXIH010000714.1:0-19537 GCA_036498125.1 Thermoanaerobaculia bacterium | reverse complement strand
TGCGGCGTCGTCATGATCAGGTGCCCGCCGCCGACAGCCTCCACGCATCGCAGCACCGGCTCCGCCAGCATCACCATCCCCGGCCCGCCGCCGTACGCCTCGTCATCGGTCGACCGGTGCTTGTCGCTCGCGTAGTCGCGGAGGTCGTGCACGCGGACGTCGAGCAACCCCTGCTTGATCCCGCGCGCGATCACCCCTTCGGAGATCAGCGAGTCGAACATCCGCGGGAAGATCGTGACGAAGTCAAATCTCATCGAGACCCTCGGGCAACTCGACCACGATCCGCTTGCCGGGGATGTCGATCGTCTTGCAGATCTCCGCGGCAAACGGGACGTCGAACTTGTGCGCTCCGCGCTCGACTTCGAGCAGCACGCCGCCGCCCCCTTCGTATGCGTCGATGACACGTCCGCGCTCGGCGCCCGATTCGTCGACCAGCGTCAGCCCGATGAGATCGTGCAGGAAGTACTCGTCCGGATCGAGTTTCCGCGCTTCGCTCTCCGGAATCTCGATCGTCCAGCCGCGGTACAGCGCCATCTCCTCGGGGGTCTCGATGCCGGCGAACTTGAGGAGCGCGCGGCCGGCGTGGGCGCGCGCCGCTTCGATCTTCACGTCGCGGCTCTGCGATTCGTCAGGCGAGACGAGCGTGACGTCGTGCACTTCGCTGAAGCGCTCGAACTCCGTCCAAGGCTCGACCGACGCCTCTCCGCGGACGCCGTGCGGCTTGCGGATGGCGCCGAGGGCGATCCGGTCCACTCAGTCGATGATATCGAGGCTGTAGCGCCGGCGCGACTTCTGGCCGGCTGCCGAAAGGAGCGTCCGGAAGGCGCGGGCGGTACGTCCCTGGCGCCCGATGACCTTCCCCAGATCCTCCTCCGCCACCTCCAACTCGATCACCGTCGAGTCGGAGCGGTCGTACGTCGAGGTATAGACCTCGTCCGGGTGGTCGACCAGGGACTTGGCGAGGAAGGTGATGAGATCGCGCACGGCGGCGATTACTTCGTCTTCTTGAGCAGGGACTTGACGGTCGGCGAGAGCTGGGCGCCCTTGCCGAGCCAGTAGTCGACGCGGTCGCGGTCGATCTTCACGTCGGCGGGGTTCTTCTTCGGGTCGTAATGCCCGATCTGCTCGATCATCGACGCGGTCGGCGTCTTCTGCGAGTCCGAGACGACGATGCGGTAGAACGGCGCGTGCGTGGCGCCACCGCGCCGGAGGCGAATCTTCAACATTCGAGAATGGCTCCTAACTTATTGGGCCGGCAATGCTACCGGACCGGGCGCGCAAACCACAAGAACTAGCCGAAGAATTCCGGCGGCAGCCCCTTCATCATCTTCCCGAACTTCCGCGCCCCGAACCCCTTCGAGAACGTCCGCATCATCTTCTTCATCTGCAGATACTGCTTCAGCAGCCGGTTGATCTCCTGGACCGTCGTCCCGGAGCCCTTCGCGATCCGCTTCTTCCGCTTTCCGTCGATGATCTGCGGGAACGCCCGCTCCTTCTTCGTCATCGAGTCGAGGATCGCCTGCATCCGGACGATCGCGTTCTCGTCGACGTCCTCCTCGCTGATCTTGCCGGCGCCGGGGAGCATCGAGACCACCTGCGACAGCGGCCCCATCTTCTTGACCTGCTGGAGCTGCGAACGGAGATCCTCGAGCGTGAACTTATCCTTCGCCACCCGCTCGGCGAGCTTGGCCGCTTCCTTCTTGTCGATCTCGGTCTCGACCTTCTCGATGAGCGAGAGCACGTCGCCCATGCCGAGGATGCGTGACGCCATGCGGTCGGGATGGAAGACGTCGAGGTCGGCGTACTTCTCGCCGACGCCGACCAGTTTGATCGGCCGGTTGACGACGCCCTTGATCGAGAGTGCCGCGCCGCCGCGCGCATCGCCGTCGAGCTTCGTCAGGACGATGCCGGTGACGCCGAGGCGGTCGTCGAACTCCTTCGCCGACTTCTCCGCGTCCTGGCCGGTCATCGCGTCGGCGACGAAGAGGATCTCGCTCGGCCGCGTGTCGCGTTTGATCGAGTCGAGCTCCTGCATCAGCTCGTCGTCGATGTGGAGGCGGCCCGCGGTGTCGAGGATGACGACGTCATGGAGCAGTGTCTTCGCCTCGGCGATCGCGTTCTGCGCGATCTCGATCGGCTTGCGGTTCTCGCCGATCTCGTAGAACGGCACGCCGACGTTCTTCGCCACGATCCGCAGCTGGTCGATGGCGGCGGGGCGGTAGACGTCGCATGGGACGAGCATCGGCCGCTTGCCGCGCGACTTCAGGTGCAGCGCGAGCTTGCCGGAGGTCGTCGTCTTACCGGAGCCCTGGAGTCCGACCATCATCACCACGGCAGGGGAGCCGATGAGCGCCAGCCCGACTTCGTTGCCGCCGAGGAGCGTCTGCAGCTCGTCGCGGACGACCTTCGTGACCTGCTGCGCCGGCGAAAATGCCGTGAGCACGTCGCTGCCGACCGCCTTCTCGCGGACGCGGTTCGTGAAGTCTTTGACGACTTTGAAGTGGACGTCGGCCTCGAGCAGCGCAACGCGGATCTCCTTGAGCGCGTTGTCGATGTGCCACTCGTTGAGCGACCCCTCGCCGCGCAGCGTCTTGAAGACGCGATCCATCTTGTCCTGAAGGTTGTCGAACATGCGAGGGCGTTAATGGCAGAGCAGCGCGGAAAAATCCAGGAGGGAGATGGGAGTAGGGAGTAGGGAGTCGGGAGTAGGTAGGTGGGAGGAGCGGTCTCTACTCCCGGCTCCCTACTCCCCACTCCCCCGCAGCCATTTCTCGAAGCCGCGGAGCGTCCGGAAGCGGAGGTACTCCTTCTCGCCGCCGGTGCCGCCGCGCGCCCATTCGCCGCCGGTGATCACGGTCGTTTCGCGCTCGCGGCACCATTCGACCAGCTTCGCGAACTCCGGATGCTGGAACGGCTCGGGGGTGCGAGCGCTGAAGGCGAGGATCTTCGCGTTCGTCCGCTCGACCGCCTCCCGTGCGCTTGCCCACGGCAGCGTGGCGCCGAGGAAGTCCGTTCGCCAGTTGCTCCATTCGAAGACGAGCCGGACGAGGCGGAGCGGGAGGTCGTGCCACTCGCCCGGCGGACAGGCGAGGACCACGAGCGGTCCATCCTTGCGCGCCCGCGGACGCAGCCGATCGAGCGCGTCTGCCGCGATGTATGCCGCCCGATGGACGACGTCCGATGCCGCGTCGCCGAGGTCGCGAAGCGCGCTACCGGCGACGCTGTCGAGGAACGCGGCGCGCTGAACCGTGCTCGACACGTGCGGCGTCACGAGCTGCTTCACCGCCTCGGCGTCCCCATTCACGAGCGCGTCGTACAGCGTGACTTCGGTTTCCGGCGGGATGTCTTCGAAGAGGAGTCCCTGCTCCAGCTGCGGCAGATCGTGGAACGAGAGATTGCGGATCGACGCGAAGCGATAGAGCGCCGGAAGCGAATATCGGCGGTGTCCGCCCGGCGTCCGCACCGACTCCAGCTCGCCCTCGTCCGTCCAGCGTTTGATCGAAGAAACGCCAACGCGGAACGCGCGCGCTACCTCCGCGCTCGTCCAGAGCTCGCCGCGATGTTCCGCCCGCGGACCGTCGGACATGACGAAATCGTACCGCCGCGGAGTGCGTTTTGCCTCATATGGCGGATTTCTTCGTCGACTCAACCTGCATCGACTGCGACGCCTGCCGCCAGATCGCTCCGACGGTCTTTTTCGACAACGGCACCCAGGCCGAGGTCTACCATCAGCCGGAGACGGAGGCGGAACTGCTCGCGGCGCAGAAGGCCCTCGTCTCCTGCCCGACGGCATCCATCCAAACCACCTCGAAGCAGGACATGTCCCGAGCGCTGGCGGACCTGCCGGAGCACGTCGACGAAGACGTGTACCGCTGCGGCTACACCTCCGAGTCGTCGTTCGGCGCGTTCAGCTACCTCATCCGGAAGGAGAGCGGGAACATCCTCATCGACTCGCCGCGCTTCGCCGGCCCGCTCGTGAAGAACATCGAGCGGATGGGCGGCATCGCGCGGATGGTTCTCACGCACCAGGACGACGTCGCCGAACACGCCAAGTTCGCGGCGAAGTTCGGCGCGAAACGTGTCCTCCACAGGGACGATGTCCGCACCGGCACTGCGTCCGTCGAGCTGCAGCCGTCGGGTTCCGAGCCCGTCGAGATCGAGCCGAGACTCCTGATGATCCCGACCCCCGGCCATACCAAAGGCCACGCCGTCTTCCTCTGGCGAAACCGCTTCCTCTTCACCGGCGACCACCTCGCCTGGAACGAGCGAACCGGCCACCTCTACGCCTTCCGCAGCGCCTGCTGGTACTCCTGGAGCGAGCAGACCGAGTCAATGGCCCGCCTCCTCGACTACCGCTTCGAGTGGGTCCTCCCCGGCCACGGCCGCCCCATCCACCTCCCCGCGGAGCGGATGCACGAAGAGCTGAAGTACTGCGTCGAGTGGATGAAAGAGCGCTGAAAACGTAGGGCGGGCTTCAGCCCGCCCCGGACGGGCTGAAGCCCGTCCTACGTCAGGAATGCGGGTTGCTCTTTAGGGTCGCATGAAGCGCCTTTTCGCCCTCTTCAAACAGACCTGGACCGAGTTCTCCGACGACAAAGCGCAGCGCCTCGGCGCCGCGCTGGCGTACTACACGATCTTCTCCCTCGGCCCGATCCTGCTGATCGCGGTCTCGATTGCGGGACTCGTCTTCGGCAAAGAGGCCGCACAGGGCCGCATCGGCTCCGAGCTCCAGGGCGTCTTCGGCGCGAACGTCGCGACGCAGCTCAACACGATGATCGCCAACGCCGGCAAGAAGGGGAGCGGCACGATCGCCATGATCATCGGCATCGTCACGTTGCTCTTCGGCGCCGCCGGCGTCTTCGGCCAGCTCAAGGACGCGCTCAACACGATCTGGAACGTGGAGCCGAAGAAGAGCGGCGGGATCATGACCACCATCCGCCAGCGCTTCCTCTCGATGGCGATGGTCCTCGGCGTCGGCTTTCTTCTCCTCGTCTCGCTTGTCATCGACGCCGCCATCAGCGGCATGGGCCACTGGATCAGCGCGCGTTTCCCCGGCGGCGAGGCCCTCTTCCAGGTCCTTCAGCTGATCGTCTCCTTCGGTGTCATCACGGTCCTCTTCGCGATGATCTTTCGCTACCTGCCGGACACTCATGTCGAATGGCGCGACGTCTGGCTCGGCGCCGGCTTCACGGGATTCCTCTTCGTGCTGGGCAAGTTCGGCCTCGGCCTCTGGCTCGGAAAGGGCACCATCGGCTCCGCCTACGGCGCCGCGGGATCGCTAGTGATCCTTCTCGTCTGGATCTACTGGTCCGCGCAGATCCTCTTCTTCGGCGCGGAGTTCACGCAGGTGTACGCGAACGCGCATGGGAGCCGGATCGGCCAGCAGAGCGCAGAGCGCAGTGCGCAGAGCGCAGAGACGCCGGCGAAGGTCGTCACGGTCGTTCGGCCGGTGCCGGCGTACGCGAAGGCGAAGGGCGGCGGGGCAGGGAAGGTCGCCATCGGCGGCGCCGCTGGCCTCTTCCTCGGCGCGCTCGTCGGGAGCGTGAGCGCTTTGATTTTGGTCGTGAAGTCGGCGAAGAAACTGATCACGCTGCATTAGAGAGCAGACAAGAATGTCTGCTCTCCACGGAGCTTGTGGAGCGCAGACATTCCTGTCTGCGCGCACTACACTCCCCCCGTGCGGTACGCGAAGCCGATCGCCATCGCGTTGATCGTCGTCGCGGCGATCTTCGCGATCCGGTTCCTTCCGGTTGGGCCGTGGCTGAAAAGCTTTCAGGCGTACGTGAAGAGCGCCGGGCCGATGGGATACGTCGTCTACGCGCTCGGCTACGCGATCATTGCGCTCGTCTTTCCGGGTTCGGTTCTCACCATCGGCGCCGGCGCGATCTTCGGCATCGTCGGCGGCACCGTCGTCGTCGTCATCGGAGCGACGCTGACCGCTACCATCGCGTTCGTTCTCGCCCGCACCGTCCTCCGGAAGCGCATCGAAAAAATCACCGGGAAGAACCCGAAGTTCCGCGCAGTCGATCAGGCGATCGCGAAAGAAGGGACGAAGATCGTCCTCCTCGTCCGGCTCGCCGCCGTCTTCCCCTTCACCATCGTCAACTACGCGTTCGGCCTTACCGGAATCCGCCTCGTGCCGTACGTCCTCACGACCGCGATCGGCATCCTTCCCGGCACCATCGCCTTCGTCTACATCGGCGCCGCCGCCGCGTCGCTCGCAACCCAGAACCGCACAAAGCTCGTCTTCACCATCGCCGGGCTCGTCATCGCTCTCGCCGTCTCCGTCTTCGTGGCGCGAGTAGCGCATAAAGCAATTCAGCGTAGCGGTATGCTTCCCACCCCAACCGGAGGTAACGATGAGTAACCCCCTTGCTGAGCTTCCCAAACTCGGCCAAAGCGTCTGGTTCGATCAGATGGAGCGCAAGCTCGTCACGGCCGGAAAGCTGCAGCAGATGATCGATGAAGACGATCTGCGCGGGCTCACCTCGAACCCGACCATCTTCGAGAAAGCGATCGCAGGCAGCGACGACTACGACGGCCAGTTGCGCGGACTCGCGGCGCAGAACAAGACGCGCGAAGAGATCTACGACGAGCTCGTCCTCGAAGACATCGCCAACGCCGCCGACGTCTTCGAGCCCGTCTTCCGCAAGACCGGCGGCGACGACGGCTTCGTCTCCATCGAAGTCCTTCCGACCATCGCCATGGACACCCAGGCGACCATCGCCGAGGCGAAGCGGCTGTTCGGAAGACTGCAGCGCCGCAACGTCATGGTGAAGATTCCTGCGACGCCGGCGGGCATCCCCGCGATCGAAGAAGCCCTCGCGGCCGGCATCAACATCAACATCACCCTCATCTTCTCGAACGACGTCTACAAACAGGTGATGGAGGCTTACCTCCGCGCGCTCGAGCGCCGCGTCGAGCAGAACCTGCCGATCGCCGACCTCAACTCCGTCGCATCCTTCTTCGTCAGCCGCATCGACACCCAGGCCGACAAACAACTCGAAGCGAAGCTGAAGGACGATCCGTCGCTCGAAGCGCTCCTCGGCAAGATCGCGATCTCCAACGCGAAGCTCGCCTATCAGGACTTCAAGAAAGTCTTCGGCAGCGAGCGCTTCCAGCGCCTGCGCGAAAAAGGGGGGAAGGTACAGCGCCCGCTCTGGGCGTCGACCGGCACCAAGAACCCGAAATACAGCGACACCCTCTACATCGATTCGCTCATCGGCGCCGACACCGTCAACACCATCCCTCCCGCGACCTACGCCGCGTACAAAGACCACGGCAAGCCGCGGCCGACGCTCGAAGAGAACGTCGGAGAAGCGGAGCAGGTGCTGAAGACGTTCGCCGACAAAGGCTTCAGCCTCAAGGCGATCACCGACAAGCTGACCGAGGAGGGGGTGAAGTCGTTCTCGGACTCGTTCACGTCCCTCATGCAGACCATCGAGGCACGCCGCGACGAAGCGATGCGCGGCCTCGCCGATCGCGTGACGCTCCACCTCGGCGCGAATCAAAGGCAGGTCGACGACGCCATCCAGCGCATCGAGAAAGAGAAATTCGTCGAGCGCATCTGGGCGAAGGACACGACGCTCTGGAAGAACGACGACGCGCACAAGAAGATCATCGCGAACGCCCTCGGCTGGCTCGGCGTCGCGGAGGACATGACGAAGCACGCGGCGGAGCTGAAGCAGTTCGCCGGCAGCGTCCGCGGCGAGTTCTCGCACTTCGTCGTCCTCGGCATGGGCGGGTCCAGCCTGTGCTGCGAGGTGACCAAACGCGTGTTCAACACCCCGCAGCTGCTCGTGCTCGACTCCACGGTCCCCGAGGCCGTGAAGGCGCTCGAAGATCAGATCGACGTCGCGAGGACCCTCTTCATCGTCGCCTCGAAGTCGGGCACCACCACCGAGCCGGCGATGTTCCACCGCTACTTCTACGATCGTGTGAAGAGCGTCAAAGGCGACCGCGCCGGCGACAACTTCATCGCCATCACCGATCCCGACACCCAGCTCGGCAAGGACGCCGCGCGCGACAAGTTCCGCAAAGTCTTCATCAACTACGCCGACATCGGCGGCCGCTACTCCGCGCTCTCGTACTTCGGAATGGTCCCCGCGGCGCTGGCGGGCGTCGACGTCGCGACGCTCCTCGACCGCGCCATGCACGCCGCGCACACCACGACCGTTCCGAAGGCGGGCAAGAACCCCGCCGCGCTTCTCGGCGCCGTCATCGGCGCGATGGCGCTCTCCGGCCGCGACAAGCTGACCCTCATCACCCCGCCGCCGCTCGACACCCTCGGTCTCTGGGTCGAACAGCTCATCGCCGAGTCGACCGGCAAGGAGGGGAAGGGCGTCGTCCCGGTCGCCGGCGAGCCGCCCCTCGACGCGAAGGACTACGGCGACGACCGCCTCTTCGTCTGCGTCCGCATGCGCGGCAGCGATGAGACGGTGCGGCTCCGTGACCTGTCGAACGCCGGCCACCCGGTCGTCGACATCGTCATGGAAGACCCCCTCGACCTCGGCGAGATCTTCTTCCTCTGGGAGTTCGCCACCGCCGTCGCCGGCGCGCTCCTCGGCATCGACGCATTCGATCAGCCGAACGTGCAGGAGTCGAAGGACAACACCAAACGCCTACTCAAAGAGATGACGCTTCAGGGATCGCAAGTCTCGATCGACGCCGTCAGCGCCCTTCTCGCGCAGGTGAAGCAGGGCGACTACGTCGCGCTGACCGAATACTTCGGCGAGACGAAGAAACGCGACGACTCGATCGCACAGATTCGCGAGACGATCGCGCGCGAGCTCCACGTCGCCACGACCACCGGCTACGGACCACGCTTCCTCCACTCCACCGGCCAGTTGCACAAAGGAGGGCCGGACAGCGGCGTCTTCATCCAGCTCACCGGCGGTCCCGAAACCGACGTCCCGATCCCGAACGAGCCGTTCGGCTTCGCCATCCTCGTACGCGCCCAGGCGATCGGCGACTTCGAGTCGCTCCAGAAACACAACCGCCGCGCAATCAGCATCAACCTGGGCAACGACGTCGACAAAGGCCTCGACCAGCTCGCGCAAGCGGTCAAGAGCGCAGTCGCAGCGAAGGTATGACGATGGCCAAAGCGCAGTTTGGAATGATCGGGCTCGCAGTCATGGGCTCGAACCTCGCCCTCAATGTCGAAGAGCACGGCTTTTCCGTCGCGGTCTGGAACTTCGAGCCGGAGCGCGTCGACTCGTTCATCAAAGAGAACGAGGGGAAGAAGTTCACCGGCACGAAGACGCTGGAAGACTTCGTCGCCGCGCTCGAACGGCCGCGCCGCATCATGATGATGATCAAAGCCGGCGCGCCGGTCGACATGACGCTCGACAAACTCGCGCCGCTCCTCGAGCCGGGCGACATCGTCATCGACGGCGGCAACTCCTGGTTCAAAGACACGCAGGAGCGGACCAAGCGCGTCGAGTCGAAAGGGATCCACTTCGTCGGCAGCGGCGTCTCCGGCGGCGAAGAGGGAGCGCGCTTCGGCCCCTCGCTCATGCCGGGCGGTTCCGCGGAGTCGTGGAAGGCGCTCCAGCCGGTCTTCGAGGCGATCGCCGCGAAGAGCGACTCCGGACCGTGTGTCACCCACGTCGGCACCGACGGCGCCGGCCACTTCGTGAAGATGGTTCACAACGGTATCGAGTACGGCGACATGCAACTCATCGCCGAGGCGTACGAGATGCTGCGGAAAGGGCTGGGGGCGAACGCGAGCGAGCTCGCGGACATCTTCGACCAATGGAACCGCGGCCCGCTCGAGTCGTTCCTCATCGAGATCACCGCGAAGATCTTCCGCGTCAAAGACCCCGAAACCGGCGCGCCGCTCGTCGACAAAGTGCTCGACAAAGCCGGCCAGAAGGGCACCGGCAAGTGGACCGCGCAGGTCGCCCTCGACCTCGCCGTCGCTATCCCCACCATCGCCGCCGCCATCGACGCCCGCGTCTTGTCCTCCATGAAAGACGAACGCGTGGCCGCTTCTAAGGTCCTCAGTGTGGCGCCGGCAATCCTGCCGGCGATCCCCGACAAGAACCAATTCATCCAGGACGTCCACGACGCCCTCTACGCCTCGAAAATCTGCTCTTACGCCCAGGGCATGGCCCTCATCCAGGCCGGCTCCCGCGAGTGGAACTGGAGCATCGACATGCGCGAGATGGCGCGCATCTGGAAGGCCGGCTGCATCATCCGCGCGCGCTTCCTCGACTCGATCATGCGTGCGTACGAGCGCCGCCCCGACCTCCCGAACCTCCTCCTCGACGACGACTTCGCCAACCGCGTGCAGACCTCCCAGGACGCCTGGCGCCGCGCCGTCTCCCACGCGCAGACGAACGGCATCCCCGCCCCCGCGATGTCGTCTTCCCTCGCATACTTCGACGCCTACCGCAGCGCCGACCTCCCCCAGAACCTCACCCAAGCCCAACGCGACTACTTCGGCGCCCACACCTACCAGCGCAACGACAAAGGCTCCGACGCCCCGTTCGTCCACACCGACTGGGCGCATATGTGAAACGTTCCGTATGAAGGGGCATGAGACCCCTGGTGCCCCTTTTCCTCGTTCTCCTCGCCACCTCCGCATCCGCTCAGTTCTTCTCGACCGATCCCGCCGACTACGAGCGGACGCTCGTCCCCGTTGCCGGCAGAACGGCCGGCCTCTACGGTTCCGAATGGACCGCGACCGTTTCCGGCTATGCCGACTTCGGGACCAACTTCGTCGTCCCCTACTGCACCCGCGGCATCATCTGCGGCGACGAATACTTCCTCAAGGGAGCGACCCCCTCGACCTTTGCCGTCAACGCCCAGGTTTCCGGCTCGTTCCTCTACGTTCTGAAAACGGCAGTCGACAACGTGGACCTCGTCGTCCACGTCCGCGACGACGCGCACCCCGCCGACAGCAACGTCGACCTTCCGGTCGTTCGTGCGCGTGACTTTCACCCGAACATCCGTCTCCTCGACGTCCCGATCGCCTCAAGCGTTCGATCAATGCTGCGCGTGTATGGCGATCACGCCGGCACCGTGACCGTAAGGACGCTCGACGCCTCGGGAAACCAGATCGGAACGACATCGCTGCAGCTCGCGGGCGATTTCGTCGCCAACGGATTCGTCATCACCCCGGCGACCGCCGCTCTTCCGGTCTACTTCGACGGCCAGAGCAGCGTCATGCTCGACATCACCAGCGACACCGGCGCCCCGATCTGGGCATTCGTCTCCGTCACGAACAACGACACCCAGCACATCAACGTGATCGTACCGTTCCGGAAGGATTAGAGCTGCGGCCGCAGAACGTTCGCGATCTTCTCTTTGATGCGGTCGAACGTTCCGCGCTTGAACCATTTGCGGAGCGTGATCTCCCGCGAGCGGGCGAGGTCCTCGAAGAAGATCTCTTCCATCCGCTTCGCGGTCGCCGCGTCGTAAACGTTGACGTTCACTTCGTCGTTCAGCCGAAAGCTGCGGTCGTCGAAATTCGATGAGCCGATGGTGGTCCAGGTGCCGTCGACCACCATCGTCTTCGCATGCATCATCGTCGGCTGATACTCGAAGATCCGGATTCCGCGGCGCAGCAGCCACTCGTAATGAACGCGGCTCGCCTGGCGCACCACCGGCACGTCCGTCTCCTCGCCGGGAACGATCACCCGCACGTCGACGCCGCGCCGCACCGCCCCCTCGAGCGCCCGGATCGTGTCGCGGTCGGGGACGAAGTAGGCGTTCGCGATGTAGATCGACTTCGTCGCGCTGACGATGGAGATGATGTACAGCAGCTTCACCGTCGAGCTTCCCTCGGACGGCGACGACTTGATCACCTGCGTCGTCTGGTTCCCCGCGCGCTCCACCTCCGGAAAATAGTCGAGACCCGTGAGCAGCTCGCCGCGGGACTTCACCCAGTTGTCCATGAACGCGAACTGCATCTGCGTCACGACCGGCCCCTCGACGCGCGCCATCGTCTCGCGCCAGTGATCTTTCGAGTCGGCGTCGCCGAGCCAGTTGTCCGCGATCCCGACGCCGCCCGAAAAACCGACGCGCCCGTCGACGATCAGCAGCTTCCGGTGCGTGCGGTGGTTGAAACGCGAGAGCGTGTACCAGCGCAGCGGGTGATACCACTCGACGTCGACGCCGTTGCGCGAGAGGAAGTCGAGCAACTGCCGGCTCATCGTCGCCGAGCCGACCGAGTCGAGGATCACCTTGACCTCAACTCCCGCTCTCGCCCGTTCCGCCAGCGCCTCGGCGAACGTGCGCCCGATCTCGCCGTCCCAGTAGATGTAGAACTCGAGGTTGATCGTCCGCTTCGCCGCCTTGATCGCGCCGAGCATCGACGGAAAGATCTCGACCCCGTTGCACAGGATGTCGACCCGGTTCCCCTCGGACAGCGGCGCTCCGGTGAGCGCGTGCATCGTCTGCAGGAACGCCACGTCCGCCACGCCGAACTGGTGCTTCATGTGATAGCGGATCGGCGCCCGCCGCCGCACGATCGGGAGCGCGGCGCGGCGCGGGTAGCGAGGCTTGTTGCGTCGGAAGAGCACTACCGATTCCGTATCAGCCAGATCACGAGCACGAGGACGCCGGCCGCGGCGCCGATCGCGAACAGGAGAATGATCGCAAGAATCAGGGTAGCGCCGCCGATGATCTGTCCCGTCGAGCGCGGCGGACGGCTTCGGTCGCGGTGCTTCAGGAGGAGCTGGAGGTTCATCACGTTCTCTTCCCAAAGCCAGTCGAAGACGTCGCCGAGGAACGGGATCGCGCCGATCGTGACGTCGAGAACGATGTTGAACAACATCCGCCCGATCGTGAGCGCGCGGACGCGATGCCGCAGCGCTCCGATCACGATCCAGGCCGAGAGCACGCCGCCGACCGCCGAGCCGACGCCGGGGATCAAACCGAGCGCCGCGTCGAGCCCCACCCGCCGCCGCGTCCCTGGAATCGCCACCGCCTCGTCCATCAGAACCGCGAAGCGCTTCAGCGCCTCGAGATCCCGCGGCAGCAGTTCTTCGTCCACAGCTGCGGACTAATGCAAGGACGTGACCGCTAACGAGCTGTGCCCGTGGAACGTCTGCGTCTCTCCGCACTCACGACACAGATAGTGCAGCGAGTCCTTCCTGCGCCACGGATTCGGAGCATCGCAGATCGCGCAAAGCGCCTCGTTCGGCAGCACCGCCCGTTCGCAGTGGTCACAAGCGAGAGGCATCCCGGCGGCGCTCACCTCAGTCTCACAGCTCACTTCCTCGCAAACCGGACAACGCCAGCAAACCGCCATCGCTACGACAATACCTCGCGAATTAATATCGCGAAATAGTAGCAGCAAAAGTGTAGGGGCCGGCTCTCAGCCGGCCCAAGGGTCGGCTAAGAGCCGACCCCTACACTCGCCGCCACTTTCGCCCAGGTGTCCTTCAACGTCACGGTCCGATTGAACACGACCTTCTCCGCGTTCGTATCGGGATCGACGCTGAAGTAGCCGAGGCGTTCGAACTGATAGTGCGAGCCGGGGGTGGCGTTGCGGATCGACGGTTCCAGCTTCGCGTGCGGGATCGCTTCCAGTGATCGAGGGTTGAGGTTCAGCAGAAAGTCGCCGCTTGCCTCGGGGTCCTCGACGTTGAATAGGCGGTCGTAGAGACGGACTTCGCAGTCGACGGCGTGAGAAGCCGACACCCAGTGCAGCGTCGCCTTGGGACGGCGTCCGTCGGGAGAGTCGCCGCCGCGCGTCGCCGGGTCGTACGTGGCGCGCAGCTCCACGATCTCGCCCTGCTCGTTCTTCACGACGCCGGTGCAAGTGATGAAGTAGGCGGAGCGGAGGCGCACCTCGCTTCCCGGCGCCAGCCGGAAGAACTTCTTGGGCGGATCTTCCATGAAGTCGTCGCGCTCGATGTAGACGACGCCCGAGAACGGCACCTTGCGCGTTCCGGCGGACGCATCCTCCGGATTGTTCGGCGTCTCGAACCACTCGCTGTCGCCCTGGTAGTTCTCGATCACGACCCGCAGCGGATTGAGCACCCCCATCACGCGCGGCGCCGTCTTGTTCAGGTCCTCGCGGACGCAGAACTCCAGCAGCCCGACGTCGATCACGTTCTCGCGCTTCGCCACGCCGACCCGCTCCGCGAAATTGCGGATCGACGCCGGCGTGTAGCCGCGGCGCCGCAGCCCGGCGATCGTCGGCATGCGCGGATCGTCCCAGCCGCTGACGTGCTTCTCGTTCACGAGCCGTAGCAGCTTCCGTTTCGACATCACCGTGTAGTTGAGGTTCAGCCGCGCGAACTCGTACTGCCGCGGGCGCGAGGGCACGCGCACGTTCTCGATCAGCCAGTCGTAGAGCGGCCGGTGATCCTCGTACTCCAGCGTGCAGAGCGAGTGCGTGATCGACTCGATCGCGTCCGACAGCGGATGCGCGTAGTCGTACATCGGATAGATCGGCCAGTCGTTGCCGGTGCGGTGATGTCCCGCGTGGCGGATCCGGTAGAGCACCGGATCGCGCATGTTGATGTTCGGCGACTGCATGTCGATCTTCGCCCGCAGCACCTGCGAGCCGTCGGGGAATGCGCCGGCGCGCATCCGCCGGAAGAGATCGAGGTTCTCGTCGACGTTCCGGTCGCGATACGGCGAGTTCGTTCCCGCCTCCGTCAGCGACCCGCGCATCGCGCGGATCTCGTCTGCCGTGGAGCTGTCGACGTACGCCTTCCCGTCGCGAATCAGATCCTCGGCCCAGTCGTAGAGCTGCTGGAAGTAGTCGGACGCGTGGTAGAGGTGCGAGCCCCAGTCGAAGCCGAGCCAGTGGACGTCGTACTCGATCGCGTCGACGTACTCGACCTCCTCTTTCGTCGGGTTCGTGTCGTCGTACCGGAGGTTGCAGCGGCCGCCGTACTCCGCGGCGACGCCGAAGTTGAGGCAGATCGACTTCGCGTGTCCGATGTGCAGATACCCGTTCGGCTCCGGGGGAAAGCGCGTGATCACGCCCTTCTGCCGCCCCGTCCGGAGGTCCTCCTCGACGATCTCCCGGATGAAGTCGAGGTTTCGCGGTGGTGCTTCGGTGGTCATCACGGGCGTTTATACGACATAGAATCAAACGATGCGAACCGCCGTCCTTGCCGCAACGCTCCTCGTCGCCACCTCCGCTTTCGCCGCATCCGACTTCGACGCCGTCGTCGCGAAGACGATCAAGACGTACGGCGGAGAGGCGGCATGGAAGAAGGTCGCCTCGATCCACGAGACCGGCACGGTCGACTCGCCGATGAGCGGCGAGGGGAAGATGATCCGCGAGTGGCAGCCTGGGAAGAAGCTGCGCGTCGACATCCAGTACGCGAAGAACCACGAAGTGCGCGACCTCGACGGCGACAAGGGGACGCACAACGAAAAGCCGGTCACCGGGATGGGGTACGACGCGATGGTGCTGCAGTGGGCGCGCCTCGCGATCCCCGCAATGCTGATCGAACATCGCGCCGAGCTGAAGGACCAGGGCGAAAAGGACGGCCTCCGCGTCATCCAGATCCCGATCTCGAGCACGTTGAGCGTCGTCGCTTCCATCGACCCGAAGACCGGCTACATCGTCCGCTCCGGCAGCGAAGGGCAGGCGATGCAGTTCGTCACCGAGTACCACGACTACAAAATGTCCGGCGGCCTCCTCTTCGCCTGGCGCGAAGAGAACTCCGCCCAAGGCATGCACACCGCGACGACCACACTCAGCGCGATCGAAGTGAAGTGAGGGCGGGTTACTGGTGACTGGTTACTGGTCACTAGTGACTGGCCAGTGACCAATAACCAGTAACCAATGACCAGTACCCAATGACCAGTACCCAGTGGCTCATCTATGGCGCGAACGGCTACACGGGCGAGCTGATCGCGCGTGAGGCGGTACGCCGCGGGATGCGGCCCGTTCTCGCGGGCCGGAGTCGCGAGACCATCGAGAAACTCGCAAACGAGCTCGCATGCGAGTGGCGCGTGTTCGATCTGAACAACCCGGATTTATCCGGAGTCAACCTCGTCCTCCACTGCGCCGGCCCCTTCATCCAAACCAGCAAACCGATGGTCGATGCCTGCCTCGCGGCGGGCGTGCACTACCTCGACATCACCGGCGAGATTCCGGTCTTCGAGTCGATCCTCGGCCGGAACGATGAGGCAAAAAAACGCGGCGTCACGCTGCTCCCGGGAGTCGGCTTCGACGTCGTCCCGACCGACTGTCTCGCGGCGATGCTCGCCGAGCGGATGCCCGACGCCACGCACCTCGCGCTCGCGTTCTATGCGAAGGGGACCTCACTCAGCCGCGGCACGACGAAGACCATGCTCGAGTCGATCGGTGTGGGCGGCGCGATCCGGGAGAACGGGAAGATCGTCCGGGTCCCGACGGCGTACGACGTCCGCGAGATCTCGTTCTCGATCGGCACCCGCACCGCGATGACCATCCCCTGGGGCGACGTCGCCACCGCGTACCGCACCACCGGCATCCCGAACATCCGCGTCTACATTGCGACGCATGCGAAGAGCGTCAAGCGGATGCGGCTCATGCGTCCGCTGCTCCCGATCGCCGGACTGAAACCGATCCGGCGCCTGCTCCAGAAATTCGTCGACCGCCGCAGCAGCGGTCCCGACGCGCAGGTGCGCTCGAGCGCCAGGATGTATCTGTGGGGTGAGGTGAGGAACGCGAGCGGGGTTGCTCGCTCCATGACCATGACGACGCCGGAAGGCTATGCCTTCACGATCGTCTCGGCCCTGAACGCGGTGGAGCGCGTGCTTCGCAGCACGCGCCCCGGTGCATTCACTCCCGCGAAACTCCTCGGCGCCGACTTCGTCGCCACCGTGCCGCGGGTTTTAATCGACGCCTGACGCCTACCGGTGTCCGCGGTGTCCGCCGCCGAAGTGACCGCCGCGGTATCCGCCGAAGCCGAAACCGAAGCCGATCGACAGGCGCGGGGCGTACCAGAACGGGTCGTACCAGTACGGGTCGTAGAAGCCGTAGCTGTAATACGGATACGGCTGCTGCACGATCACCCGTTCCTGCACCACGCGGTCGCCGTCACGGCGATCGCCGTCGCGATGATCGCCGCGGTCATACGCGCCGTCCATCAGCGCGTCGATGACCGCCTTCGACACATGCGCTTCGTTGAGCGCGATGATCGTGTCGGCGTTCACCACGTAGCGGTCGCGGGACTGATGAAGGAATCGGATGATCGATTCATCGCTCACGCCCGCCTGCGACATCTTGACGACGTCGTCGATCACCGTGCGGCGATCGCGGTCATAGTTGGCGGAACGGTTGTCGCGATTGTCCCGATTCTCGTCGAGCGCGAACACCGGCACCGCACCAATCAAAATTACCAATACAGCAAGAGAAGTCAGTCGCTTCACTGCGAGTCTCCTTTCGAGGTTCCCGTCTCACATGCGACCGATGAGCCAGTCGGTTGCTCTCTACAACCTTATTTGACGGCGGCAACTTCCTCCTCTGGCGAGGACAGGGGTGTCTTTTGGAGGGTACGCACAGGGTTTCGAGGTTTCGGGTTTCGAGGTTCAAAGCGACCACGCGACCTCGTAACCACGAAACCTCGCAACCGGCAACTTACAATTGCCCGCTCATGCCGACCCGCGAAGAGCTCGACGAAATCCTGCGCGCGCGCAACGGCGACCTCCAGCAGACGCCGTACGCCGTCCTGCTGCTGGCGATGGCGCTGCGGGAGCGGACGGCCGTCCTCGAGCTGCGCCGCACGCCGCTCGAAAAAAAGATCGTCTTCGACGCCGGCTCGCCGGTCGAGTGCCGCTCCAACATCGCCACCGAGACCCTCGGCCGCTTCCTCGTCGCGCAGGGACGGATCTCCGACCAGGACTGCCACGCCGCGCTCAATCAGTCGACCTCCCGCGGCGTCCCCCTCGGCGAGATCCTCATCGAGCGCAAGCTCCTCGCGCCGACCGAGCTCTATCGCGTCCTGCAGCAGAACCTCGGCCGCAAGCTCCTCGAGCCGTTCAGCTGGAAGAGCGGCAGCTGGTCGATTTCCTACGACGTCCCATCCACCTCCTCGGCCCTCCGCGTCAAAGCGCCGCAGCTGATCGTCACCGGCATCGTCAAAGTCGAGGAGCAGGAGAGCGCCGACGCGGCGGTCGCGATCGCGAACGGCAAGCACCTCGCGATCGCCTCCGATCCGCTCTTCGGCCTCGGCGACGTTCGCTTCACGAAGGAGCAGCAGAGCGTCGTCGACGCGGCGAAGAAGGGGATGGCGTTCGACGTCATCCGCGACAAGTCGGGCATCGACCCCGAGGACCTCAACCGCATCGTCTATGCGCTGATGCTCCTCGGCATCGCCAGCGTCACCGACCAGCCGGTGATCTGGATGCCGCCGTTCGAGACCACGGCGGCGGCGCCGGTCGCGGAATCGCCGGCAGGATTGCCGGCGCCACACACGAGCGCCGAAGAAGTCATGAATGCGTACCTGTCGTTCCGGCGCAAAGACGCATTCGACTTTTTCGCGCTGCCGGAAGAGTCGCCGCTCCCGGACGTCATTCGCGCCTACGTGAGCACCACGGAGAAGTTCCTTCCGACGAACTTTCCGGAGAACGCGCCGGACGGCCTCCGCGACAAAGCGCAGGAGATCTTCCTCGCCGCCGCGCGCGCGTACGCGGAGCTCGCCGATCCGGAGCGTCGCGACCGGCTCGTCAAGCGCCGCCAGAAGCTGCGCGAAGAAGAAGCGGCCGCCGCGCAGCGGAGTGCCGCCGCGCTCATCGACCCCGAGGAGCTGTGCAAGACGGGGAGGACGATGTTGCAGGCCGGGAAGACGCGCGAGGCGCTTTCGTCGTTCGAGATGGCGGCCGAGTGCGACGCGCAGAACGGAACGTACGCCGCCGAGGTTGCGTGGTGCCGCTACCTGCTCCGCGTGTCGCCCGCGCCGATGGTCATGAAGATGCTCAAGAACGCCATCCGCATCGACCCGAACGCCTCCGTCGCCTACCTCTACGCCGGCCAGATCCAGTCCGTCCTCGGCCACAAGCTGGAAGCCGAAGCCTTCCTCAACCGCGCGGCGATGCTGATGCCCAAGGACCTACGCGTCGTCGAAGCATTCAAACGCCTCCCGAAATAACCTACCTGGAGGGGCGGACGCCCTCGTCCGCCCAGCCGCGCGCCAGCGCGGCTTCGCCTCGGATACCATTGCGCCATGGAACGAGTGATCGGAATCGGCGGCATCTTCTTTCGTGCGCAGGATCCTGCGGCGATGAAGGCCTGGTATGCAAAGCACCTCGGCGTCGGACCGGCGTCGGAAGAGAACCCGCACGAGCCGTGGGCGCAGGAAGCCGGCCCGACGGTCTTCGAGCCGTTCCCGGCGAACACGAAGTACTTCGACCGCGAGTCGCAGCAGTGGATGATCAACTTCCGCGTGCGCGACCTCGACGCCATGGTCACGCAACTCCGCGAAGCCGCGATCGAGGTGACCGTTGCTCCGGAAGAGTCGTACGGCCGCTTCGCCCGCCTCCACGACCCGGAAGGAAATCCGATCGAGTTGTGGCAGCCGCTGTAGCAGCTAACGCTGCGTGAAGATCACGAGCAGCAGCGCGATCGCGCCGGGCA
>DASXIH010000713.1:0-7164 GCA_036498125.1 Thermoanaerobaculia bacterium | reverse complement strand
AATCCTTTTCCGCGTCGCATTGCTGGTGACGTTGTACTCGTCGTGGGACTACCTGCGGCGGGGCCGGCATCTGCTCGAAGAAGGGCTCTCGCGCGCCGCTTGACATGCCGCGCCGCCCGAAATACCGTGCGCGCTCGATTCGTTACGCAAGGTCCTGCCTCCGTAGCTCAATTGGTAGAGCAGTGGACTCTTAATCCATTGGTTCCAGGTTCGAGTCCTGGCGGGGGCACCATTCCGCTTTCTTCTATGATCTCCCCGGGCGCGAAAGTGGCGGAATTGGCAGACGCGCTGGACTTAGGATCCAGTGGCCCAAAGCCGTGCGGGTTCGAGTCCCGCCTTTCGCACCAAATCCCACACCAGTCAGGAACGCAATGCTGCTGAACTACACCGATCTCTCTCCCGTGAGGAAGTCTGTCGAAGTCGAGATTCCCGCCGATCTGATCGCGCGAGAGTCGGACCGCGTGACGCAGGAATTCGGGCGTCAGGCGAAGATCCCCGGCTTCCGTCCCGGCAAGGTGCCGGTGAGCGTGGTGCGGAACCGCTTCGCCAAGGAGATCCAGGAAGAGGTGATGAGCCGCCTTCTGCCTGCGACGTTCCGCGACGCGGTCGCGGAGCGCGGCGTCGAGCCGGTCGGCGATCCGCAGCTCGAGCATGTCGACGCGTTCATCGAAGGGGCGCCGATCAAGTACAAGGCGGCGTTCGAGATCAAGCCGCAGATCGAGCTCCGCGAGTATCGCGGCATCAGCGTCGACGATCCGAAGATCGAGGTCAGCGAGACGGACGTCGAGGCGATGATCGAGCGGCTGCGCGATCAGGCCAGCGCCTATCGCCCGGTCGAAGACCGCGCGCTCGAAGACGGCGACATCGCTGTCATCGACATCGCGTCGACGCCGGAAGGCGGCGAGCTGAATAGCGACACCGGCCATTTCCGCCTCGGCGAAGAGACGCCGCTTCCGGAGCTCCATGACGCGTTACGCGGCAAGAATCCGGGCGCGACCGCCTCGTTCGACAAGGCGTACGGCGATGACGCGCAGCAGGAAGAGTGGCGCGGCAAGAACGTGCACCACGACGTGATGCTGAAAGAGATCCGGGTTCAGGAGAAGCCGGAGGTCAACGACGAATTCGCGAAAGCAGTAGGCGAGTGGGAGAGCGTCGACGCGATGCGCGAAGCGATCCGCGGCGACATCCGCCGCCATCGCGAAGTGGAGGCGATGCGCCTGAAGCGGACGGAGATCGGCGACGCGCTCCTCAACGCGCACGAGCTCGAGGCTCCCGAGACGCTCATCGAAGAGGAGCTGGGACGCTCGCTGAACAACTACGCGCGCTTCCTCTCCTCGCAAGGCGTCGACCTGCAGAAGGCGGAGATCGACTGGGAGAAGATGAGCGCGGAGTTCCGGCCCGACGCGATCAAGCGCGTGAAACGGAGCCTGATCCTCGAGGCGATCGCGAAGAAAGAGGGCCTCCTCGTCAGCGACGTCGAGGTCGACGCCGAGATCCGCCGCGCCGCGAACGAGGCCGAGCGCGACTTCGCCGAGGTGAAGCACCGGATGAAGCACGACGGCGGATACGAGTCGCTGCGTACCAGCCTGGCGCAGGACAAGGCGCTGGAGCTGGTGCTGCGGGAGTCGAAACCGCGCACCTAGCCGGACGGTCAGGCGAATTCGAATGATTCGTCGTTAGACTTGCGTCAAGGAGAACGAAATGGTCCTGATCCCGATGGTGGTCGAGCAGACGTCACGCGGCGAGCGCGCCTACGACATCTACTCCCGCCTCCTGAAAGACAACGTCATCTTCCTCGGCCAGGCGATCGACGACAACGTCGCCAACCTGGTGATCGCCCAGATGCTCTTCCTCGAAGCGGAGAACCCTGAGAAAGACATCTTCCTCTACATCAACTCTCCCGGCGGCTCCGTCAGCTCCGGCTTCGCGATCTACGACACCATGCAGTACGTAAAGCCCGACGTGGCGACGATGTGCATCGGCCAGGCGGCGTCGTTCGCGGCGGTGCTGCTCGCGGCCGGGTCGAACGGAAAGCGTTACGCGCTTCCGAATTCGCGCGTGCTGCTGCACCAGCCGTGGCTGCAGGGCCTCGGCGGTCAGGCGTCCGACATCGACATCCACGCGAAGGACATCCTCCGGATGAAGCGCCGGATCAACGAGATCCTCGCGGCCCATACCGGACAGGACATCGACAAGATCGAGCGGGACACCGACCGCGACTACATTCTCGCCGCTCCCGACGCGAAGGACTACGGGGTGGTGGACCAGGTGATCGCGAAGCGCGAATAACCCGCGTGGAATGCTGGTGGAAGACCGTCAGTTGACTTCCCATAAGCTCGGATCAACAATCTGAGCGACCTCACGAAAAAGGACCAACTCGGAAATGTCGAAGAAGGGGAACAGCGGCGACGTACTTCGTTGCAGCTTCTGCAATAAGTCGCAACGCGACGTGAAGAAGCTCATCGCCGGCCCGACGGTCTACATCTGCGACGAGTGCGTCGACATCTGCCTCGACATCATCGCGGAAGACCGCAAGGATGAGCCGGGGACGCTCGAGGGGGCGGGACATCTTCCGAAGCCTAAGGAGATCAAGGAGTTCCTCGACCTCTACGTGATCGGACAGGAGCGGGCGAAGAAGAAGCTCGCGGTTGCCGTCTACAACCACTACAAGCGGATCGACTACCACTCGCGCAACGCGCGGCAGGACGTCGAGCTGCAGAAGTCGAACATTCTCCTGATCGGACCGACCGGTACCGGCAAGACGCTGCTCGCGCAGACGCTCGCCCGGATGCTGAGCGTGCCGTTCACGATCGTCGACGCCACCACGCTCACCGAAGCGGGCTACGTCGGCGAGGACGTCGAGAACATCATCCTCAAGCTCTATCAGGCCGCCGGGAACGACAAAGAGAAGACCCAGCGCGGCATCGTCTACATCGATGAAGTCGACAAGATCTGCCGCAAGGGCGACAACCCGTCGATCACGCGCGACGTGAGCGGCGAGGGCGTCCAGCAGGCGCTCCTGAAGATCCTGGAAGGAACGGTTGCGAACGTTCCGCCGCAGGGCGGCCGCAAGCACCCGCACCAGGAGTTCATCCAGATCGACACCACGAACATTCTCTTCATCTGCGGCGGCGCGTTCGTCGGTCTCGACACCGTGATCGAGCGCCGGCTGTCGCAGACGTCGATGGGGTTCGGCGCGAAGATCGCGACGAAGAAAGAGAAGAAGACCGGCGAGCTGCTCGCGCAGGTCCACCCCGAAGACCTCATCCGGTTCGGCCTCATTCCGGAGTTCGTCGGACGCCTTCCCGTGGTCGCCACGCTCACGGAGCTCGACCGCGGTGCGCTCATCGAGATCCTTCGCGAGCCGAAGAACTCGCTGGTGCGCCAGTACCAGACGATCATGGGCTTCGAGAACGTCGAGCTGCGGTTCACCGATGACGCGCTCGAGGCGATCGCCGAGGAAGCGCTCAAGCGCAACGTCGGCGCCCGCGGGCTCAAGATCATCATCGAAGAGCTGATGCTCGACATCATGTACACCATCCCCTCGCAGCACGAGATCAGCGAATGCGTGATCACGCGGGAAGTGGTGGACAACCGGAGCCAGCCGATCACGCTCTACAAGAAGGCGGGATAACGAGAGCAGACAGGAATGTCTGCTCTCCATGGAGCGCAGACATTCCTGTCTGCGCCGTAGCTACGTTTAGGGCCGCTTGCTAGCGGCCCTAAACTTATGGGGGATTCAACGATCGTCCCGGCGCGTTACAACAGAAAACCTATATGGCGAACGAACCGAAAGTAATCCAGCTCCCGCTCGTGCCGTTGCGCGACATGGTGGTGTTTCCGTCGATGATGGCGCCCTTCGTCGTCGGCCGGCGCGCGTCGATTCTCGCGCTCGAAGCGACCCTCGCCACGAACGACAAGCGGATTTTCCTCGCAACCCAGAACGACCCGAAGGTCGACGATCCCTCGATGGATGAGATCCATCCGATCGGCGTGATCGCGACCGTCGTCCAGAACCTCAAGCTTCCGAACCAGAACGTCAAGGTGATGGTCGAAGGGCTCGCGCGCGGCGAGATCGTCAGCTCCCAGGAGAGCGGCGGCTACGTCACGGTCGGCGTCCACGAGATCGACACGAAGTACCCCACGACCCCCGAGGTGCTGCAGTACATGCAGAAGCTGGTCGAGATCTTCGAGCAGTACGCGAAGATGTCGCACCACCTGGCGTTCGAAGGCGTGATGTCAACGCTGAAGATGGACGACCCCGACCGCTTCGCGGACGTGCTCGCGTCGCACCTCCTGATCACCACCGGCGAAAAGCAGCAGCTCCTCGAGACCGGCTCGCCGTACGAGCGCCTTCAGAAGCTGCAGGACTTCCTCGAGATCGAGATCGAGAAGATCAACATCGACAAGCGCATCAACTCCAAGGTCAAGAAGCAGATGGAGCGCGCCCAGAAGGAGTACTACCTCAACGAGAAGATCAAGGCGATCCACCACGAGCTGGGCCGCAAGGACGATCGCTCGGATGAGGTCGAGGAGCTCCGGCAGAAGATCGAAGAAGCCGGCATGCCGAAGGAGACGAAGGAGAAGGCTCTCCAGGAGCTGAAGCGTCTCGAGGCGATGCCCGGCGTGTCCGCCGAGGCGACCGTCTCGCGCAACTACATCGAATGGCTCGTCTCCGTTCCCTGGAAGAAGTCTTCCAAGGAGATCAAGGACATCGATCTCGCCGAGCAGATCCTCAACGAGGACCACTACGGTCTCGAGAAGATCAAGGAGCGCATCCTGGAGTTCCTCGCGGTGCGCCAGCTCGTGAAGCAGCCGAAGGGGACGATCCTCTGCTTCGTCGGACCTCCGGGCGTCGGGAAGACGTCGCTCGCGAAGTCGATCGCCCGCGCCACCGGGCGCAAGTTCGTGCGCCTGTCGCTCGGCGGCGTGCGCGACGAGGCCGAGATCCGCGGCCATCGCCGGACGTACATCGGCGCGTTCCCCGGCCAGATCATCCAGCGCATGAAGAAGGCGGGCACCGTCAATCCGGTGTTCCTCCTCGACGAAGTCGACAAGATGTCGATGGACTTCCGCGGCGATCCGAGCGCGGCGCTGCTCGAAGTGCTCGATCCGGAGCAGAACAACTCGTTCACCGATCACTACCTCGACGTCGAGTACGACCTCTCGAAGGTGATGTTCATCGCGACCGCGAACGTGGTGCACACGATCCCGGCGCCGCTGCGCGACCGCATGGAGATCATCCAGCTCTCCGGCTACACGCACCTCGAGAAACTCGCCATCGGGCGCCAGTTCCTCGTTCCGAAGCAGAAGCAGGAGCAGGGGCTGGACGACGCGAAGATCGTCTTCGAAGACAACGCGGTCGAAGAGTTGATCGACGCCTACACGCGCGAGGCGGGCGTCCGCAGTCTCGAGCGCGAAGTTGGCTCGGTGCTCCGCAAGGTCGCGCGCCAGGTGCTGACCAACGGTCCGGACTACACGCTCACGATCGACCGTCCCAAGGTCCGCGAGCTCCTCGGCAAGGCGAAGTTCCGGTCGCAGCAGATCAACGACAAGGCGGAGATCGGCCTCGCAACCGGCTTGGCCTGGACGGAAGTCGGCGGCGAGATCCTCTCGACCGAAGTCGCGCTCTCGCGCGGCAAGGGAAACCTCACGCTCACCGGCAAGCTCGGTGACGTCATGCAGGAGTCGGCGCGCGCGGCCCTCAGCTACGTCCGCTCACGCGCGGAGCTGTTCGGCCTCGATCCCGACTTCCACGCGAACCTCGACATCCACATCCACGTGCCCGAAGGGGCGATCCCGAAAGACGGCCCGTCCGCCGGCATCACGATGGCGACGGCGCTCCTCTCCGCGGTCACGAAGCTTCCGGTCCACCGCGACATCGCGATGACCGGCGAGATCACGCTGCGCGGCAAGGTGTTGCCGGTCGGCGGCGTGAAGGACAAGATCCTGGCAGCGGTGCGCGCGGGAATCAGCCGCATCATCCTGCCCGCCGACAACGAGCGCGACCTCGAAGAGATCCCGTCCGACGTCCGCGAGAAAATGGAGTTCCACCTCGTCGAGTCGATGGATGACGTGATCCCGGTGGCCCTCGATGGCACGATCGTTCCATTGGCCGCAAAGGACAAGCTCGCCCAGACGGGCGATACCGAACTGGCTCATTGATCTGTAGGGCGGGGTTTCAGCCCGCCCTACGTTTGACACACCGGCAGAATTTCCACAGAATCCTCCTCGTTAATCACGACAACCTCGAGTAGTACCTCCAGCTTCGCCCTCATCGCGACAGCGAAACCCTTGGACATCAAATCAGTCGAATTCTCACGGGCGGTGTACCAGCCCGGCGATCTTCCGCGAGACGGGCGCCCGCAATTTGCATTTGCCGGCCGCTCGAACGTCGGCAAGTCGTCACTGATCAATGCCGTCTTGAAAAGAAAAGCGATTGCCCGCGTGAGTCAGACACCCGGAAAGACTCAGGCGGTTCAGTTCTATCTCGTCAACGACCGTTTTTACCTGGTAGACCTTCCGGGTTACGGATACGCAAAAGTTCCACAAAGCGTGAAGCGCACGTGGGGCGCACTCGTTCATGGCTACGTCGAAGCGAGTGACGCGCTGCGTTTGATCTTTCTGTTGCTCGACGTACGGCGGATTCCGAGCGCCGAGGACCTGCAGATGCACACGTGGGCGCAGGCCGCGGGGATCGAAGCACGAATCCTCCTCACCAAGAGCGACAAGCTGTCCAACAACGCCATCGCAACGCAGAGACAGGCGATCGCCGCCGCCCTCGAGATCGATCCGGACTTCCTGATCGCGACATCGGCGGAAACAAATCGCGGAATCGAAGAAGCGCGGCGCGAGATCGCAACGCGCCTGTAGTCACGAGGACCTGACATGGCACATCAAGAGACCGAAAACGAGAGCAGCACCGCCGTCGCGGAACCCGAGGTTCCGGTCGCCGAAAAGCCGGAGAAGCCGAAACGCGCTCCCCGCAAAAAGGCGGAGGCGAAGGCCGAAGAAGCTCCGGCCGCCGTCGAAGCAGCCGCTGAACCAGCGGCTGAACCGGTCGTCGAGACGGCGCCCGACCCCGAGCCTGTGCCGCAGCCGCATGTGAACGGCAACGGCAACGGTCACGGTCATGGCAACGGGAACGGCCGCTACAAGGAACAG
>DASXIH010000712.1:0-2020 GCA_036498125.1 Thermoanaerobaculia bacterium | reverse complement strand
GATTAGTAACGTAGAACGTGCGTGCTACGCGGTCAGCGCCGATACATCGAAGCGGTGTCATAGCGTCGGATTTGCTAGATCGAATGCTAGCGGCAGTGAGTTCGAGAGTGTGGATGGGATGATCTGCGGTGTGAGAGGGCGGCGTCCTGGACCCCTAGACGAATGCGCCGTGAAGCGGCAGGGGACGCGGAAGATACCGAAGGTAACTTGCGCGGTCAAGGGCAGTTAACACCTCGAAGGGGTCGGAATTCCCGGGGGCCATCATCGCGCACGTCGTGTCGTGAGGCACGCGGTGGCGATCATGGATCCGTAACCGTCTTAACGTTTGGGCCGTTTGGCGAAAGGCTTCGCCGGCCGCCGTTCGGGGCGGCTGTTGTCGATGCGCATGTTCACCGCGCGGCCGCGGAAGCGCGCGCGTGAAACGCTCTTGATCACGTGCTCCGCGGCGTCCGCGGGGACGCCGACAAACGTGACCGTGTCGCGGATCTCGATCGGGCCGATCTCGCGGCCGGAGAGCCCTGACTCGTTGGCGATTGACCCGACCACGTCCGCCGGACGGATGCCGTCGCGTTTGCCGACGTCCATGCGCAGGCGGACCGTCTCGCGATTCGCGGGCCGCGCCTTCTCCTCAGGCACCTTCACCTCGGCGGTGACGGGCCGGGGCGGAGCCGCGAGCCGCACCGCTGCCGCGGCAATTTCGACCGCCGAATGCTGCCCTTCCTCCACGAGCTGCTCGACGAGTGCGACGTACGGTTCCAGCTCGCCGTCGCCGATCGTCTTCCGGATCTTCTCCTTCGTCTGCTCGAGCCTCCGCGCGGCGACGTCGACGCGGGTCGGCTTCTTCATCGACTTGATGGTGCTCCCGGTGAAGCGCTCGATCTCCCGCATCATCCGCTTCTCGCGCGGCGTGACGAACAGCGTTGCGAGGCCCGCACGTCCGGCGCGTCCCGTGCGGCCGACGCGGTGCACATACGCCTCGACGTCGTACGGGATGTCGTAATTGATGACGTGCGCGATCTGCTCGACGTCGAGACCGCGCGCCGCGACGTCCGTCGCCACGACGATCTCCGCCTGGCCGGCGCGAAGGCGGCGGATCACGCTCTCGCGCTCCGCCTGCTTCATGTCGCCGTGCATCGCCACCGCCGCAAACCCGCGGCCTTCCAGCCGCTCCGCCAGCTCGGCGGCACCGGTCTTCGTGCGGCGGAAGATCAGCACCGCCTCGCTCTCCTCGATCTCCAGGATGTGCGTCAGCGCCTCGAGCTTCTCGCCCTCCGAGACGTTGATGTACCGCTGTTCGATATCGGGCGCGGTGACGGTCTTGCGCTCGATCTCCACGCGCTCGGGATTCACCAGGTGCCGTTCGGCGATCCGCAGCACCTCCGGCGGCATGGTCGCGGAGAAGAGCGCGATCTGCCGCGGCTTCGGCACGCCGCTGAGGATCGTCTCGACGTCGTCGATGAAGCCCATCTTGAGCATCTCGTCCGCCTCGTCGAGGACGACCATGCGGATCGAGTCGAGGCGCAGACTGCCGCGGCCGAGGACGTCGATGAGGCGTCCGGGCGTGCCGACGACGATTTGCACTCCGCGGTCGAGCCGCTTGAGCTGCGGCACGATCGGCGCCCCGCCGTAGACCGGCATCACGGTCACGCCCGCCGTTCCATGCGCGTACGAGTGCAGCGCCTCGGAGACCTGCACCGCGAGCTCGCGCGTCGGCGCGAGGATGAGCGCCTGCGTCTCGTGCCGGCCGGTGTCGATGTTCTGAAGGATCGGCAACGCGAACGCAGCCGTCTTTCCGGTGCCGGTCTGCGCCTGCCCGATCAGATCGCGTCCGCCGAGGAGCGCGGGAATCGTCCGCTCCTGAATCGGCGTCGGCACCTCGTAGCCGAGGGAGGTGAGGGTGGTGACGAGCGTGTCGTTGAGCCCGAGGGCGGCGAAGGGTGAGGCGGTCATGCGGGGATCACGATAGCCGATTCGCCGCAAAACCTCCGGGCTCGAGGTCCGGGCCCCCGTTTTTGTGGTC
>DASXIH010000711.1:0-3841 GCA_036498125.1 Thermoanaerobaculia bacterium | reverse complement strand
GTTGCCGGTGACGACGAGGCCGGCGATGTGTGCGATGTCGGCCATCATCAGCGCGCCAACGCTGTCGGCGATCTCGCGGATCCGCTTGAAGTCGATGATCCGCGAGTACGCGCTCGCGCCGCAGATGATCATCCGCGGCTTCTCCGCCTCGGCGAGCTTCTGCATCTCGTCGTAGTCGATCAACTCGTCGTCTTTACGGACGTGATACGCGACGACCTTGAAGTCGCGACCGGAGTAGGAGAGCGGATGCCCGTGCGTGAGGTGGCCGCCGTGCGAGAGGTCCATCCCCATGATGGTGTCGCCCGGCTTGAGCATCGCGAAGTAAACCGACATGTTGGCCTGAGAGCCGGAGTGCGGCTGGACGTTCGCGTGCTCCGCGCCAAAGAGTTTTTTGGCGCGCTCGATGGCGATGGTCTCGACGATGTCGGTCGGTCCGCATCCCCCGTAGTACCGCTTTCCCGGATACCCCTCGGCATACTTGTTCGTGAAGACCGAGCCCATGGCTGTGAGGACGGCTCGGGAGACGTGGTTCTCGGACGCGATCAGCTCGAGCGTGTCGTTCTGCCGCCGTGTCTCCATCGCGATCGCGTCGGCGATCTGCGGGTCGACTTCGGCGAGGGACCGGTTGATCATCGTCATGCGGCGATCTTATCGAAAAAGCGCAGCGCCGCGCCTGCGAGGTAGAGCGACCCGGTGACGACGATCGAGCGCTCTCCGGAAGCAAGCGCGGCGCGGAAAGCATCGTCCGGATCGGGGATCGCCGTCGTGCCTGGAAACGAGCCGGCGCTGACCGAGCGCGGCGGGTACGGCTCGGTCGTGATGATGCGGTCAAAGAGGGGGAAAAGCGGCTCGGTGACGGCGTTCACGTCCTTGTCGCTCATGATCCCGAAGACGAGGAGGCGGGGCCTCGGGATGTTCGCATCGATGAACGGCGCGGTTTGCGCCACGGCGTGCGGGTTGTGGCCGCCATCGATCCAGATCTCTTTGTCGCCCACGCGCAGGCGTTCGAGCCTTCCGCGCCAGCGCGTGTTCCTCACGCCGTCTTCGATCGCACGCTCGTCGATGCCGAGGGCGCGAGCGGTGGCCACGGCGAGCGCGGCGTTGCGCCGCTGGAACGCCCCGGCGAGCGGGGTGTCGTGCTCGTCGCGCACGACGATGAGCTCCTCGCCGAACTTCTCCGCGCGGCGGCGGAGCACGCGGAGCACGCGTTCGTCTTCGTTCGACGTCAGGACGATCGCGCCGCGGTGGATGACGCCCGCCTTCTCGAATGCGATCTTCGCGATCGTGTCGCCGAGGAACTCCTGGTGATCGAGACCGATGGGCGTGATCACCGAGGCGATTGGCTTCACGACGTTCGTCGCGTCGAGACGGCCACCCATCCCGACTTCGAGAACGGCTAGCTCGCAGCCGGCGCGGGCGAAGGCTATGAAGGCGACGACTGTCAGTGCCTCGAAGTACGTCGGAACGATCCCGGCGCGAGCAGCGCCGACGCGCAACTCGTTGATCGAGCGGTCGAGCAGTTCCGGATCGATCATCGCTCCGGCGATCATCCATCGTTCGCGGATGTCGACCAGGTGCGGCGACGTGTAGAAGCCGGTGTGAACGCCTGACGCACGAACGATCGACTCGATCATCGCCGACGTGGAACCCTTGCCGTTCGTCCCCGCGACGATGATCGACCGGTAGGCGCGCTCGGGATGCTTCAGCTCGCGCAGCAATGCGCGAATCCGCGACAGCCCGGGCCGGATGCCGGTGCCCTGGAGTCCATCGACCCACTGTAGCGGCGTCACTTGCCCGAGAAGATCCGGAGGAAACGCGCTAAGGCCGGCTTCATCTCGCTGCGCGGCGTGATGAGGTCGACCATCCCGTGCTCCACGAGGAACTCGGCGCGCTGGAAGCCTTCCGGGAGCGTCTGCCGGATCGTCTGCTCGATGACGCGCGGGCCCGCGAATCCGATCAGCGCCTTCGGCTCGGCGATGTTGAGGTCCCCGAGCATCGCGTACGAAGCGGTGACACCGCCGGTGGTCGGATCGGTGAGGATCGAGATGTACGGCAGTCCCGCCTCGGAGAGCCGCGCCAGTGCCGCCGAGATCTTCGCCATCTGCATCAGCGAGAGGATCCCCTCCTGCATGCGCGCGCCGCCGGAGCAGGAGACGATGATGAACGGCTCTTTCTTGTCGAGCGCGCGCTCGGCCGCGATCGTGATCTTCTCGCCGACCACCGAGCCCATCGAACCACCCATGAAGGTGTACTCCATGGCGCAGACGACGACCGGGACTCCATCCAGCTTCCCCTCGGCGCAGAGCACTGCGTCGCCCTTGCCGACGCGGTTTTCGTAGACCTTCAGCCGGTCGCGGTAGCGCTTCGTGTCGCGGAACTCCAGCGGATCGCCGGAGCGGATGTCGGAGGCGAACTCTTTGTACTTGCCGTCGTCGAACAGCATCTCGAAGCGCTCGCGCGCCGAGATCCGGAAGTGGTAGCCGCACTTCGGACAGACGTTGAAGTTCGCCTCCACCTCCTTGCGATAGACGATTTCCTTGCACTCATCGCACTTGACCCACAACCCCTCGGGGATCGCGGTCTGTTTGTCGGGGGAGAGCTCTCTCGGCTTCTTTTCCTTGCGGAACCACGCCATGCGCCGCGACTCTACTCAACCGATGCGGCCACCGCAACAGCGAGCGCGGCCAGCGGAGTGAGCAGCACGCGCTCGGCCGAGACGGCGATCCAGAGGTCGCGGTTCGCGTCGGGGTGCATGTAGAAGAAGAGGATGTACGCGATCGATCCCGCCGCGACGAGCAACGGCAAGGTCGCGCGCTTCCATCGTTTCGCGAACGCCAGCGGCGCGAGAACCGCGATCCACGGCAGGTAAACCGCGTGATAACTCGCTTGCTTTATGACGGCGACCAGCGTCTCGTTCGACCATGCGAACGGCGTGGCTCCTCGGGCGTATGAGTCGATGAGTCCATGCGCTCGCGCGAAGACGATCCAACTGCCGAGGAGGACCGCCGGTGCAATGGCAATCGCGAGCGCGCGCAACGGTCGGCGCGACACGATCGCGTAGGCGACGATCGCGACGAGCACGAACGCGGCGCCTTCGACTTTCGTCATCGCGGCGCCTGCGAGCGCGAGGGAGGCCAGCATTGCGTCATCCAGAAACGTGAGCGCGGAAAGCGCCGCAACTTCGAAGAGAATGAGGATCGGATCAGCAGCGCCGGCCGCAAGCGCTTGCGCATACCCAAACGCGAGGAGCGCCGCCATCAGCCCGCCACCTCGCCCAGGGACCAGCAGGGCCGTGAGCCCAAGCAACACGGCCGTCAACAGCAGCGGTCCCCAGTAGCTGAACCCTCCCGCGATCATCGCGCCCCACGCGTAGAGCAGCGGGACGAGCGGCGGGTAGTCCGGGTGCATCAGAAAGTGGTCCGGCGCCTTCAGGAACGCGACGTCGATTCCCCGCGCCGCCGCGAACCGCACCGCCTTCGCCCCCCAGAAGTACAGGAGATCCGCGCACGTCTCGCGCGCGGTGAGTACGCCGTAGGCCGTGAGGAGGGTGAAGGCGAGGATGCCAAGTAGCGAAGGGGTGCTCAATGGGGCGGCGGCGCCACGCCGCCGCACGCCGGCGAGGGCGCCGGCGCCACACAGAAGCAGTAATACCCATGCGTTCCAGTGAACCCCGGCAGCGCTCGCCCAGAACGTCGCCGTCGTTAGGCACACGACCGCCGCGACGAACCCGTACGCGATCCTCATCGCACGTCGATCACGTAATCGCCGCGGCCGTGGACCACGACGTGATCCGGCAGAAGAGCGATTGCGGTCAGGTAATGCGGTGTGTCGTCCGGAATCA